>JAKUSY010000195.1 GCA_022451445.1 Planctomycetota bacterium | reverse complement strand
CCCGGGGTTTTCCGCGATCGGGTCTTTTCGCCGGCGTCCTCCCTTGGGTATTATGCAGGGCACGTCTGGGTTGCTATAAGCTACGATTGTCTGGTCTGCGGTATTGAGTATCCGGGAGACGGGCCGTGAACAACGAGGTAGGTACGGATGAAAGAAACAACCAGCCGCCGGGGTTTCCTGGGGCGCTCACTCGTAATCGGCGGTGGCCTCGCGGCCCCGGCGATTTTTCCCGGCGGATTTCTCGGCGCCCAGGCCCCCAGTGAGAAGATCCTGACTGGCCATATCGGCCTGGGGGGAATGGGGACCGGCCATCTGAATTTTTTCCGCAAATATGCCGGCGCTCTCTGTGACGTCGACACGAGCCATCTCAACCGGGCGGCCAGGATCATCGGGCGCTATGTGCCCAAGTACCGCGATTTCCGCGATCTGCTCGATCAGAAGAATCTCGATGGCGTCCTGATCGCGACTCCGGATCACTGGCACGGGGTGATGGCGGTCATGGCCTGCGAGGCCGGCAAGGACGTCTACGTCCAGAAGCCCTCCTCCTCGACCATCGAGGAGGGGCGCGCCATGGTCAATGCCGCCCAGCGCTGCGGCCGCGTGATGCAGGTCGGCTCCCAGGGCCGCTCGACCCGCGCCGCCTACGTCTCGGCCTCCTATGTGCGAAACGGGATGATCGGCAGGGTCAGGGAGGTCGATTGCTGGCACTACGAGAACCCAGTCGGAGGCGGCAAGCCCAATGGACCCGCGCCGTCGAATCTCGACTGGAATATGTGGCTCGGTCCGATGCGCTACATGGACTACAACGTCGAGCGCGTTCATTTCAACTTCCGCTGGTTCCTCGAATTCGGCGGCGGGCAGATTCGCGATCGCGGGGCGCACGTGATGTCCTGTGCGCTCTTCATCATGAACGCCGATGGCCAGATGCCTTCCTACGTTGAGGCCACCGGCAAGGCCCCTGAGCATGGAATCTGGGACTGCCCGACCAAGATGGAGATCAAGTACGTGTTCAAGGACCCCGACTGGGTGATGTACTGGCGCCAGCCGGGCAACGGGCATCCGCACGCTCCGGGCAAGGTGCACGGCTTCGGGTCGAAGTATATCGGCGACAAGGGGGCTCTGGTCGTCGGTGGCGGCGATGGCGGTACCCATGCCGAGAAGAAGGCGCTCGAGTACAAGATTCCCGCCGGCGGGAACTTCCCCTACAAGAGCCCCGGCCACGAGCAGGATTTCATCAACTCCGTGCGCTCGAGGAAGAAGCCGATCATGACGATCGAGGCCGGGCACGCCGTCGGCACGCTCTGCATCCTGGGCAATATTTCCTACCGCCTCGGCCGCGGCCTGAACTGGGACGCGAAGAACGAGCGTGTCATTGGAGACGAGGAGGCCAACCGCCTCATCGCCAGGCCCAACCGTTCACCGTGGCGCGTCTGATGGGGAAAGGAATCGAGATGAACAAAATGACCAGATATCACAATCCGCATACGGCCCGGCTCGTTCTCCTTGCCGCCGCGCTCCTGCTGGCGAGCCCGCTTTCTTTCGCCGAAGAGCTCGGGGCTTTTCTTGATGGGATTCGCTCTCCTGACAACGCCGCTCGCATGAAGGCGCGTCTTTCGGCTCCACAGCATGGCGCCGCCGCGATCGCCGGGCTCGGCAGGATTCTCGTCGGCGCGGACAGGGAGCCCAGCATCACCGCGAGCCACGCGCTGACCCTGATCGTTCACCATGCCGGGCGCCCCGGCGGCGAGAAGGAACGGGGATCCGTCCTCAGGGAGCTCGCGAAGCTCGTCGAGGGCTCCACCAACAGCTATCTGCGCCGGGAGGCTCTCTGGCTGACGGGTTTCATCGGTGGCGATGCGGGCTCGGTCAAGGTTGCCGAAAAATGCCTGTGGGATGAAGATGAACATGTCGCCGAGATCGCCCGCCTGGTTCTCGAGCGGATGCCCGGAGCCGCCGCCCACAATGCTGTCATGGCCGCCATCGGCAAGGCCGACGAAGAGCTCAGGGCCGACCTGCTGTTTACTCTCGCCAAGAGAGGCGATCACGCGGCGGTCAAGACGCTGGTGATTTTTTCCGGGTCCGACCATGATGGTGTTCGCCTTTCCGCTCTCGAAGGTCTTGCCCGGCTTGCAGCTCCAGAGGGGGTAGATGTTCTTCTTGCTGTGGCCGGAAAAGGCGACGATCCACTCAGCCGAAAGATCTTCCAGGAAGAGCTGCGCCTGGCCGATGGGCTGGCCGCTGCCGGCAACGTAAAAGACTCCAGGCGTCTCTACGAGTTTGCCCTGAAGAACGCTCCTGAGGATTTCCAGAGAGAGCGTGCGTTACACCAGCTCTGCCCACGCGGCGACGAAGGAGCCGTACCGGTTCTGTTGCAGGGTCTTGCGGATGGAGCTGAACGTGTTCGCGCGCTGGCCATGAGGAGGCTCTCGGCGCTCGAGGGGCCGGGAGTTACCACCGCCCTGGTAAAAGGATACGAGGAGGCCGCGAAGGCCGAGCGCCCTGTATTGCTGAGGGCCCTTGCTGCTCGTGACCCGAAGGCGGCCGGGCCTTATCTCTCTCGGGCGGCCGCGGGAAAGGATCCTGAGCTCAAGATCACTGCCCTGGATGTGAAGGGCGAGCTGGTCAAGCCAGGGCTCGAGGCAACCTATCTCGAGGTTGCCGGCAGTGGAACCCAGGCTGGCCGCGCGGTTGCGCTCAAGGGCTACCTGGCACTGGCGGAGGGGAAGCTTCGCGACGGCATGAAGAAGCAGGCCCTCGATATGTTCAGCCGCACCCTGGGGCTCGCGGAGGACAGGGAGTTCCGCTCCCGCGCCCTGACCGGACTCATCGCGTCGGCTGACAAGGACTCCATCGACAAGCTGGAGCCCTTCCTCTCCGATACGGGTCTCTCGGTCGAGGCTGCCAGGGGATATGTCGGCTTCGCGGCCGCTATCGGCGCCACCGGCGACAAGGACTCCGCCGAGGGCCATCTGCTGAAGATCGTGAAGGGCAATTTTCCCAGGGAACTCGTCAATGGCGCGGCGGCCGAGCTGCGCAAATTAGGCAGGGATCCCCAGCGCAAGGCGAAGGACCAGGGTTTTGTCCTCGACTGGTGGCTCACCGGTCCGGTGCAGGACCCCGATGGGAAGGGCTTCTCACGCGAGTTCGAGCCGGAGAAGAACATCGCGCTCCAGAAAATCTGGAGAATCGGTCCGCGGCGCTATCGCTGGCAGAAGCTCCAGGACCTGAGCCTCGAGGGGACGATCAACCTGCTGCCGGTCTTCCGGCGCAGCCAGAACGTCATGGCCTACGGCTATACGGTGATCCAGGTGGCCGAGGACACGGAGGCTGTCTTCAGGATGGGAAGCGATGCCGGCCTGGCCTGCTGGCTGAATGGCCAACGCGTGCACTTCGCTCCGGCTCCGCGCGACCTGAAGGTCGACCAGGATTCGGTGAAGGTCCGGCTCAAGAAAGGCGAGAACAGGATCCTGCTGAAAATCGGCCAGCAGAGCGGCCCCTGGGGATTCTGCCTTCGCATCACCGATGCCGCGGGGAAGGCGCTGAAGCTCCAGGGTAGCTGAGGAGGCTTCGGCTTCGCGGCGTCTTTCAGGATGCGCCGGCTTCGAGCTCTCCAGCGAGCTTCAGCGCCGCCGGAGAGAGGGTTCTGCCCTTGAGCCGGGTGAGCGTGATGGGGCGTTCGGAATTGAAGCCGGGGATCTCGAGCTGGCGGAGATCGCCCCGGGCCAGGGACTCCCGGGCGGCGAAGGACGAGAGAAAGGTTACCCCCAGCCCCGCGCGGGCCGCCTGCCGGGCCACGGTATTGCCTGGAACCTCCAGCAGGGAGTCGAAGTCCGGGATCCTCATGCCGCAGGCCTCGAGTCTCTCGATGGCCAGGGCCCTCGTGGCTGAGCCCGGCTCGCGCAGGATCAACGGCAGGCGGGAGAGATCCCCGGCTTGTACCGACAGGGTGTCGCCTCTCCTGCGGGGAGGCTGGAGGCCGTGGTCCCTGAGGCATTGGGGGGCCGCCAGCGGCAGCACCCGGTCTCTTTCCAACTCGATCGTCTCGAGGTCTTTGTCGCCGGCCTGTCTTCCCACGACGGCGAGCTCGATCTCCGCGGCTCTCAGGGCCGCCAGGACGGTGTCGGTATCGCTGACCCGCAACCGGATCTCGAGGCCGGGGTTCTCCCTCTTGAGCCGGGCAAGGTGGGCGGGAAGGATGTAGGCGCCGGGGATCGAGGAGCCTCCGACCTTGAGGATTCCTTTTCTCCCCTCCTTCAGCTCCCGGATCGCCTCGATGCCCTCCCGGCGTTTTTCCAGGGAGGCGATGGCGTGAGGCATCAGGGCCTCGCCCGCGGGCGTCAGGAATGTCCCGCTCCGTGAGCGGTCAAAGACCTTCGCATCGAGTGCCTCTTCAAGGGAGGAGATCCGCAGGCTGATGGTCGGCTGGGTGAGTAGCAGCCTGCGGGCGGCCGCCGTGAAGGAGCCGCATTCGGCGACCGTCACGAAGGCTTCCAGCTCGCGCAATCCAAAATTCTTATCCATAAGTATATTCTATTCATAAGAACTGTTTTATCAATGTTTCTGATTATCCGATGGTGGTCCCCGGAGTTAGACTTTCGATAATGGGTATCTCAGCCAGGGGACAGTTGAAATCAGTCATGAATCTTTATCGCGCGGTTCCTCTCGTCCTGCTCAGCTCCCTCTTCCTCTTCGCCGCCGGGTGCCGGGCTCCGGGCTCCCCCAGCCGCTCCTTTCATTTTGACTACATCGCCAGGATCGTCGGGATCGCGGCTGGAGCGCAGAAGGTCGACATCTGGATCCCCGTCCCGCAGAACGATGAAACCCAGACGATAACCAATCTCGAGATCAAGGCGCCCGGCGAGCATCGCCTCACGACCGAGAAGGTCTATGGAAACAGGATGGTATACGCCAGCCTGGGAGCTCCTTTTCCTGAAAAGGCGGAGGTTCGGGTCTCCTTCGATGTGGAGCGCAGGGAGGTCTCCGGCGTTTCAAGCCTGCGCGCGGCCGCGGCGGGGGAGCGTCTCCTCGCTGGGGACAGGATGGCTCCGATCAGCGACGAGGTCAGAAAGAGGGCGGGAGAGGCTTCGGTCCAGGGAGGCGGGGCTGTCGAGGTGGCCAGGGGACTCTATGACAGGGTCCTCGAGGATATGACCTACGACAAGTCCGGCAAGGGCTGGGGGCGCGGCGACGTAGGGCATGCCTGCGCGATCGGCCAGGGGAACTGCTCGGATTTCCACACCCTCTTCATCGCGATGGCTCGCAGCCGGAAGGTGCCGGCCGTCTTCGAGATCGGCTTTCCCATTCCCACGGGAAAAACCGAGGGGCGGATCGGGGGCTACCATTGCTGGGCATGGTACGCCAACGGTGAGTCGTGGAAGCCGGTGGATATATCGGAGGCGGACAAGGCTCCTGGAAAGACGGAGTATTTCTTCGGCACCATCTGCCGGAACAGGTTCTCGATGAGCGCGGGCCGTGACCTGGTCCTCGAGCCGGAGCAGCAGGGCGACCCGGTCAATTTCTTCATCTATCCCTACGCCGAGGTCGACGGCAAGCCGGGAGGGGCGAAGGTCGAGAGGTCCTTCACCTTCAGGGACCTCAACTGAACGTCCCCGGCCGCCTCAGACCTCCAGGTTATCCCTGACAAGCGCGGCCTTGCCCGCGGCCGGCAGGGTGCCGCGGCTGATGATGTTGCCGGAGACGACATTATCCCGGCTCTTGCCGCGCAGCTCGATGGAGGCCTTCATGGTGGCCTCCGCTCTTCGGTCGACGATGGTGCAATTGCTCACCCTGCAGCGGACGGCATCCTCGAGCCAGATTCCCCGGTGCCGGGGGTCCAGCACCTGGCAATCGGTGATGGTGACATCCCGGCTCCCGGCCACCTCGATGGCGCCGCCGCTGTCGGCGGACCCCTGGAAGCTGTTTTCCAGGATCGTCGCGCTGAGGCTGACCCCGTCGCAGTCGGAGAGCCGGATGCCGTCGGCATGGTTCTTCGCGCGGTGGCCCGGATTCCAGTCGATCGAATTGCCCGCGAAGACGAGGTTGGCGCAGCGCTCGGCCACCAGGGTCCTCCCCATGGCGCTGTAGAGGGAGTTCCCGCTGATGCTGACGCCCCTGCAGTCGGCCAGGTGGAGCAGATCCGTCTGGCTGCCGATGAGATTGCCCGT
>JAKUSY010000194.1 GCA_022451445.1 Planctomycetota bacterium | reverse complement strand
TAATTACCTGCTGAGTATCGTCATGCCGCCGATGTACGTTGCGGGGGATCCCGAGGCGGGCAGGGACGCTCTGAATGAAGAGGCGCTCGCGGGCTTCCTCGGGGAGCTCCTGGAGGAGCTTCGCGGCCATCTCGGCCGGGATGAAGAAGAGCGCTCCCTCCGGGTCGTCTTTCCGGCAGGGCTCGAGGGCTCCTCCTTCGCGTTTGACCTTGTCAGCGCCGACGGCATCCGGGTGCTCGACCTGCACCGCCTTGCCGAGGAAACGGAACGCTACAGGTGGGTGCTCCGGGGGGACGAGCTTCAGCGGGTCAACGGAATTCTCGAGCGTGAGGGCCGGGCCCGGGTAGAGGTGCCGGGCGGGATTCCGTTCGTCGCCGGGAAAAACCTGATCAAGGTTCGCGCATTGAGAAACGACGGGACCAGGATCTCCCGTACGACGGTGATTTTTTCGGGTAGATAGAAAATGAAGACCAGGCCGAATAAAATACTGAACAGGCTCCCCTCTCCGGGGGCACGACTTGCCCTGGCGGCCCTGTTGGCTGCGCCGTTGTTGTTCAGCGGCTGCAATGCCGGGACGGCGGTTCTCACCTACCTCCTGCAGGACGATGATGAGAAAGAGCATCGCGACGCCGCGGCCGGTGTCACGGTCGTCTTCGAAGGGTTCGAAGCCGAAAGCAATCGACGGGATCCACGGCAGGCAATACTGCGGTTCCGGCTCCTGAGCGACTCCGGCGGCCTGGCAAATCTCAACATCACCTGGTCGATCGATGGGCTGGATTTTCAGCCGATGACATTCGTGGGCCCGCTGCCCGAGCGTTTTGAGCTGAACGAGGGCCAGGCGTATCCTGATGACCCGGCGAATTATCCTGAGCCTCTAAGGGGCCTGATGACCACCCGCGGCGGCAAGCGGCACCTGATCGGCTGGAATGCGCACGCGGACCTCGGCGACTCCAGCCTTCGAGAGGTCACCTTGCGATTCGAATCCGGGAGTCGACTCAACGCCATCGTCGACATCGGAAACGATGCCCCTGCGATCGCCGGCATCGCATCCGAAGGCTCCAGCTCGGGCCTCCTCGGGTTGAGCGTCACCATCTCGGATGCCACCTCGGATCTCGCGGATGTGGAGATGCAGGTCTCGGCCGTAACCGAGAATCCCAGCGACGACGATTTCAGGGAGATGCGCACCATCCAGCCGCAGACCGGCCTGGCCTCTTCGCCCGAGGGAGTCGTTCATCATTTCGATTGGCGGGCCGCCGATGACCTGGGGAATATCGACCGGGCCGTACTGGTTCGCATGACGCCGAAGGACCTGGCCGGCGAGTTTACCGAGAGAGTGGGGGAGACGGTCACCGAGCTGGTTGTTCTCGAACTGAACGAGGCTCCGAGCGTGGGAATCATAGATGCTCCGGGAGGGGGCGGCGATATAGCCATCGACTTCATGGCCCAGGATCCCGAGGGAGACAATATTGACGTTATTCTTCAATGGGCGCACCAGGGGGATGCTTTCCCCGAGCTGCCCCAGGAGCTGGATGCGGACCCGGCCGCGCGGCGGGACCTGCTTTTTGCCGGGGAAATGGAGGCGGAGCGTTCGCGCCTGCGGATTGCCACCCTGGCAGAAGACCTGGTGAGCGGCTTCGTTGAGCGGCCGGCCGGAGCGGACCTGTCCGGCCGGGAGGTGCTTGCTACCTGGATTCGCCGAAAGGGCGAGCTGCGCGCTCTCACAGAGATGTCCCGGCGCCCGGTGCGGCTTCTCAGGCAGGGGGAGGGGCAGCCGGAGCAGGAGCGGCTTGCCTGTTCCTACGCCGCGGTCTCCGGGGTGCTGAGCCTTGCGGCTCCTTTCGCCCCCCCGGCCGCGCCTGGTGATACGCTCCAGGTTGACCTGGCCGCGCCGCTCAATTTTGGCGGCACCAGCGCTGGTGAAGACTACCGAGTGATCTGGGCGAGCGCCGTCGATGTTCCCGGCGGTGGGGACGTCAAGCTGCGCATAACACCGTTTGACAGGATTCAGGGCCTGGGTGCCGGCCTGGCAGGATGCGCCGGCGATCCGGCGGGCCAGGATGACGAGCTTCCCCCGGGAAGCCGCGGGACCCCGGACGTGCTGGAGTTCTCCCTCCCGGCGAGCATAGGCTTCACTCCCGAGCCTGTCTGGCTGGCGCCTCTTGCGGAAATAGATGATCCCGTGGCGGTCGCCGCCGGCGACCTCGATGGAGATGGAATGCTGGATTTCGCGGCCGCCTCCAGGGGAGCCCGCTCGCTCGTTTTGTCCTTCCAGAGAGCCTCCGGCACCTTTGACCAGCTGCGCCTCCTGGATGATCGAATCGGTGAACCGGCCGATCTCGAGCTGGGAGATCTTGATGGAGACGGCGACCTGGACGCGGTGATCGTGACGAGCCATTTCCACACGCCCGCCTTCCCCGATGAGAACGTGCCGCCCATAGAGAAGGCGGGTTCCCTGATGATCTATTTCCAGGCCGAGGATGAGGATCCCCGGCGCCGTTTCATCGCCGAGCGCGCCTCCCTGAAGGCTGATGGCGTCTTCCTCGATCCTACCGCCCTCGCGGTCGCTGATTTTGATGGCGACGGGGACCGGGACATAGCGGTTTCCGAGGGAGCCAGGATGGAGACCGCCCTGACGATCTTCTACCGTGGTGAAAACGGGGTGAACGGCTGCAAGGGGACCGAGGAAAATTATTCTTATTGCACCTTCTCCGGGCCCACGACCGCCGGGTCGCCGGCGGGCGAGGAGGCGGGGATTACCGACCTGGCGGCCGGTGATGTCGACGGTGATGGTGATATGGATATCATCGGCTCGTATCTCTCCGGGCTGGTCGTTTTCGAGAACCTGGGAGCGGCCGGCTTCGCGGCGCGGGACGCGGTCCAGCTCGCGGGCTCGCGGATTCGATCTGTCGGGACTCTCGACCTCGATCACGATGGGCGCCTCGATATCCTGGCGATTGACACGGAGCAGGATAATATCGTTGTCGCCTGGCAATTGGAGGGAGGGGCTTTTGAGACCGGACGGTTCGCCCCGGAAGGCCTGGAGAGGCCCGTCTCCATGCTGGTGGCCGACCTGACCCTCAACGGATCGAATGACCTCCTCATAGCCGATGCCGGCCTTCCCGGCGGTCCTGGAGGCCGGGTGCTTGTCTGCCTGGCTGATGCCGCGGGGCTTTCCGGCTGCGAGATTCTTCGGCGTACGGATCAGATCGCGAGCCCACAGCATGTCGCCGTAGGCGACTTCGATGGCGATGGACGTCGCGATGTCGCGTCCGTCGACGAGGGTTCGAGGGATGTGGCCATCTACCAGCAGGATGCCCGGACCGCCCTGGGGAATCCCGCGCAGACGCTTGCCTCCCTGGCGGATGGCGCGCGGCCTTCCTCTTTTACCGTGGCCGACCTGGATGCGGATGGAGACCTCGACCTGGCGGTCGTCAGCCCCTTGTCGAACCGGCTGAACCTGCTCCTGCAGCGTGGCGATTCTTCTTTTGCCGCGCAGGGCCATAATTTCTTCGGGCCCGGGTCGAATACCCGCGGAGCATCCCAGGTGATCAGCGCGGATCTCGATGGGGACGGGCTCGCGGACCTGGCCACGGCCAACGTCGAGACGGACAATATTCTCGTGCTGCTCCAGGATTCCCAGGGCAGGTTCGACAGGAGACTCTCGGTGCTGTCCCAGGACGGCGCGCTGGATGGTCCTCGCACCCTGGCCGCGGCCGATATAGATGGAGATGGCCGGCTGGACATCATCACCGCGGGGAGCTTCTCCGACGATGTCATGTGGTTCCCCCAGGCTGCCGGGGGAGCCTTCTCTCCGGCGCGGATGATCGACACGGGAGGTGTCCTGGAGGATCCTCTCCAGCTTATCGCCGAAGACGTTAACGGCGATGGAATGGTCGACCTGCTCGCCGTGGGCAACGAATCCGACAATGTCGTGGCCTTTATCCAGGACGGCGCCACCCGCGGCGCCTTCTTTCTCTACAATATGCCCCTGGGCGATGGCATCGCCCCGGTGGCGATCGTCTGCGCGAACCTCCTCGGGGATGGGCTGCCGGATATCGCGGTGGCCTCCCTCGGCGGCGTGGATATCTTCGAGCATGTGGCGGCGGGTTTTTCCCGTCGCGAGGTCGTCGTTTCCGATGAGGAGTATTCGCCCACAGCGCTGCTGGCCTCTGATTTTGACGGCAACGGGAGGGTTGACCTGGTTCTCTCCAACGCCCTGCCGCCGGGAGGCATCGAGATCTTTTCAGCCCGCAATGGTGAAGGGTTTTCCAGCTCCCAGGTGCTTTCCGGGGCGGCCGTGCAGACCGCCGCGGGGGTCTTTCTGCCGGCGGCCATGGCGCATGCGGATCTCGAAGGCGATTGAGAGAAAGATTTCGTCGTCGCGAATCGCTCCGGCGATGAAATGACAGTATTCTGGGGGGGCAGAAGATGAACAGTTTCCCTACCGTGAATAAGAATATTGCGGCCGCCCCAGGGGTGCGGATGACCTCCCTGGCGTTCGCCGCCCTGCTGGCATCGCTCGTTCTCCTGCCGGCCCCCGCCGGGGCCCAGGACGTCGTGGGCGAGGTTCTCTCGACCGTTTCGAATATGACGGTTGAGCAGCAGACCTATGGTGAGAGTGACGGCCTGGTATTGCTGAGCTGGATCAACGGCACCCGCTATACCGTTCTCGAGCTTTTTATCGACGGGCGCAAGGAGGCGGAGCTCGACGGGGAGATGAGTGAATACAGGGCCGAGGGCGTCGCCGTCGGTGAGCGCGTATTCGGCCTGCGAGGTCACTCCGGAGATCTCGTCTCGGAGCTGGTGACGGTTGCCTTCATCGTTATGCCGTCGACGCCCCTCAGCGAGCCCGTGGCCGGTGTTTCCTGCAGCTACTTTCCAGGCGGTGGCGGAACCATCGAGGTGACCTGGAGCCCGGGAGCGGACAGCTGGTCCTCGGGCGTGCTGGAGATCGGCGATGGCGAGAGTGTTGAGATCGCCGAGGGAGCTGACTCGATCACCGTAGAGGGGGTCGGGCCGGAGGTGCCGGAGTTCGCGATCTATTTCCTGAACGCCGAGGGCTATTATTCCGACCGGATCGTTCCGGTCTGCGCCCTTCGCTCGGCGCTCTTCCGCAGGGGGGATTGCAACTCAGACGGTACGGTCAGTATCAGCGATGCGATCTTCGAGCTGAACCACCTCTATCTCGGGCGTCAGCGCTGGTATTGTGATGACGCCTGTGATGCCAATGATGATGGCAGGACCAACCTCTCCGATGCGATCACGATCATCGGCTATGTCTTCCTTGGAGAGATTGAGCCGATCGGTATGAAGCAGGTCTGTGGCCCCGATGAGATCGACGACTTCCTCGGCGGCATCTGCGAGTGCCCGTTCTGATCGAAGGGAACCACCCCTGTCGCGCCACCCAGTTTTTCTGAAGGGGAGCAAGGTCCCTGGACGTAAAATGGCGGTGAAACAAGCGTGCGGAATCAGGAGCCGAGAGTTGCTCTCCTTTTCTGCTCGCCCGCGCATCTCTTATTAAAGGAATGATCAGCATGGTTTCCGATCTTCGAATCTTCGTCTGGATTGTAGTTATCGCAATCAGCATCGTTCTCGGTAATCTCGCTCTGGATTCCGGTTCGCAAGCCGGCAGAGGATACGGCTTCTCCTCTCTGGGCGCTGAAACGGTCGACCAGGAAAAAGAGGACGGCGAAGAAAAAGGAGGAGGAGATGATGATGATGAGGAGGAAGATGATGATGATGATGACGACGACGACGAGGAAGAAGACGAAGAGCGAGAGCTCGAGGAAGAAATAGAAGAAGTGAAGGGGCGCCTCGAGGAAATCGAGGACCGCAGGGAAGAGCTCGAGGAGGAACTCGCAGAGGAGCTCCGTGAGCTCGAGGAGGAGCGTAAAGAGGCCCTCGGGGATCTCGAGTTGCTCCAGGCGGAAAAGAAGATCGCAGAGCTCAATCGCCTGGGCGAAGAAGCTGAAGAGGCCGGCAGGGAAGATGCCGCTGAAGAATATTTCGAGCAGGCTGAGCGCCTCGAGGCCGAGCTGGAGAAGTTCGAGGAAGAAGAGGAGGACGAAGACGAGGACGACGAAGACGATGATGACGAAGAGGACGACGAAGGGGACGACGACGAGGATGATGAGGATGACGAAGAGGCCGCCGACGAGGATGATGGCCGCCGCCGGAAGGCC
>JAKUSY010000193.1 GCA_022451445.1 Planctomycetota bacterium | reverse complement strand
CCGCCGAGCTGACCATCCCCGAGGCGCTCACGACGAGGGGCTATGCCACCGGCTGTATCGGGAAATGGCATCTCGGTGACCATCCGGATTTCCTGCCGACCTCCCAGGGCTTCGATACCTACTACGGCATCCCCTACAGCAACGATATGCACCGCAAGAACGTTCCCCTGCCCCTGGTGCGCGGAGAGAAGGTCATCGAGGCTCCGGTGAAGCAGAACACCATCACCCGCCGCTACACCGAGGAGGCCCTCGGCTTCATACGCAGGAACAAGGCCCGGCCTTTCTTTCTCTACATTCCTCATACCATGGTCCACCTTCCGCTGAATCCGGGAGTGGAGTTCCAGGGTAAGTCGGCCGATGGAAAATATGGGGACGCGGTTGAGGAACTGGACTGGTCGATGGGAGAACTCTTCGGGGAGCTGAAGGCGCAGGGCATCGATGAGAAGACCCTGGTTCTCTTCACCTCCGACAACGGCTCCTACAGGGAGCAGAGCAACAGGCCTCTTCGCGGGCGCAAGGGCAGGACCGACGAGGGGGGAATGCGGGTTCCCTGCGTGGTGCGCTGGCCCGGGAAGATTCCCGCCGGTTCCAGCAGCGAGCTCGTCACCTCGACCATCGATCTCCTGCCGACCTTCGCCAGGCTGGCCGGGGCCGAGGTTCCCGGCGACAGGATCATCGACGGCAGGGACATCTGGAGCATTCTCTCGGGCAAGCCCGGCGCGAAGTCGCCGCACGAGGTCTTCTGCTACTACCAGATGGACCAGCTGCAGGCGGTGCGTTCCGGGCGCTGGAAGCTCTTCGTCAAGCTGAAGTCGAAGAAGAGAAACTGGGGCAAGCCGGAGGGGCCCGGGCCGCTGAAGCTCTTCGACCTGGTGGCCGATATCCACGAAGACAAGGATGTGAAGGATAAGAACCCGCTCGTGGTGAAGAGGCTGCTCTCCCTTGTCGATAAGGTTCGAGCCGACCTCGGTGACATGGAGAGCGCCGGAAAAAACCAGCGCCCGGCCGGCTGGGTCGACCAGCCGAGGCCCCGGCTGGCGGAGAAATAGCCGTTCGCCGTCGCCCACGTATTTTTTGTTCTCCCCGGAAAGGAATATCAATGACTCACGGTAATTTTCAAGGGCGCGGTTTTTTAGCGCTCAGCATCATTCTGCTCATTTTCCAGGCGGCCGGCGCTGAAGACCCGGTCTTTTCGGGTCCCCAGCCCGGCGAAAAGCTTCCTCCTTTCAAGATGACCGGAGTGAGGGGAGAGCTCAAAGAAAAGGAGTTTGATTTCATCCGCGCCGCGGAAGGAAAACCTGTCGTCCTGGCCTTCTTCCATGAGTACACCCGTCCGGCCTTTGGCCTGGTGCGGTCCCTGACGAACTACTACACATCGAGCAAGGCAAAGAAGGGCCTGCGCGTCGGCGTGGTTTTCCTCTCCGACGATCCCGGTGAAAAAATGAAATGGGCCCAGGGGATCGCGAAATACATTCCGAAGGATGTCCTGCTGGGAGTCTCACGGGATGGCCGGGAAGGTCCCGGGTCTTATGGGTTGAACCGCAACGTGACATTGACCCTCCTCGTGGGCAAGGAGGGAAAGGTGACGGCCAGCTTCGCCCTCATACAGCCCGTGCTGAGCTCCGGTATTCTCGAGGCGATCGCCGCCGTGATCGGTGAAAAGGCGCCGGCGGTTAAGGATATCCAGTCAAAAGAAAGAGCCGAGATGCAGCGAATGAGGGAGCAGAACCAGCGCAAGCGGCCCCAGCGCGGCAGGCAGGGCAGGGGAGGCGACGCGGAGCTCAGCTCTCTTCTGCGCGGTCTGATCAACAAGCGTGCCACCGAGGCGGAGGTCAGGGAGGCGGCTCTGAAGGTTGAAAAGTACGTTGATGCGAAAGAAGCCGCCAGGAAGGACCTTGCCAGGCGGGTAACGTCGATCGTCAACTCCGGGAAGCTGGCCAATTACGGCACCCCCGCCGCGCAGAAGGTGCTGCGCGGCTGGGCGAAGAAATACGGTGAGTCTACGGAGAACCCCAGGGGCCGTCCCGGGGATTCGAAGGAAAAGCGGAAGAGCCTGTAGCGAGCCGCGGCTGCTCGTGCGGGCCTGCAGGCCGAAGACGCGGCGCTATTTCCCGGTCTCTTTCGCTATGCAATAGAGATGATGTTCGCCCCGCAGGTACAGCTCATCGTCGACGATCGCCGGCGAGGCGGAAAAGGAATCCTCCAGCTGGTTGGCCGCCAGCAGGTCGTATTTCCCGGCGCTCTCAATCACCAGCATGACCCCGTTGCGGCTCAGGATGTATACCTTGCCGCCGGCTCCGACCGGGGATGAGTAGATCATCTGGAAGCCGGGAAGACGCCTGGGGCCGAAGATCGGGGTTCCGCTCTTCGCGTCGAGACAGCTGAGGAAGGCCTGCAGGTGCCTGATGAAGAAGAGCTTTCCCCGGTAGAGAAGGGGGGACGGGACATAGGGGGTGTGGCGGTCGATTTTCCAGGTGACCGCGTCGGTGCCGGTCAGGTCGCCGCTGGCGCCCTCGAGACGGATGGCGAACATGGCCTGGAATTCGTAGCTGCTGGCGGCGTAGAGGAACCCGGCCTCCGCTACGGGCGAGGCGACCACGTTATTGGAGAGGCCGCCGCATTCCCAGAGCACCTTGCCGTCGGTGAGGTCATAGCTTCGAACGCGTGTCGTCGCGGCGATGACGGCCTGGGGCCTGCCGTTGTGCTCGATGATCAGCGGTGTCGACCAGGATGAGACCTCGTCGCGCGGCGTCCTCCAGATTTCCTTCCCGGTGTTCTTGTCGAGGGCGATGGCGAAGGAGTCTCCCTCGTGGTCCCAATTGACCACCACGGTGTTTTCGTGAAGGGCGGGGGAGCTTCCCTCTCCGTGTCCGTGCTTGACCTCCATGTCGCCGAGATCCTTCTTCCAGATCAGCTCGCCGTGGACGTCGAGGCAGTAGATCCCGCGCGAACCGAAGGAGGCGATGACATGCTCGCCGTCGGTTACCGGCGAGTTCGACGCCCAGCTTCCTGTTATATGGGAGCTCTCGTGCGGCCGCTCCTCGTTGACGATCTTCTCCCACAGGATGGACCCATCGGAGCGGTTGATCGCCAGGACCACCGAGCGCTGGTGGAACTCCGGGGTCATGTTGTCGTGATCTCCATCGGAGTGCTCGTGCTCTTCTTTCGTCGCCTCACCGAAAGCCGCCGCCGAGGTGAGGAAGATTCGCTCGCCCCAGATGACGGGTGTCGAGTGGCCCTTGCCGGGCAGGGTCGTTTTCCAGCGAACGTTTTTTTCTTCGCTCCACTCGATGGGCGGGGCGCTGCCGGGCGCGGCTCCCGTTCCAAGCGGACCACGCCAGCCGGCCCACTGGCGCGAGGCATCGAGGCTCTTCTTGACGGCCGGGGGTTGTGGCCGCGGGGCCGGCTCGTTTTCCACCCGCCCTCCTGGCGCTTTATTCCCGGTTGCCGGTCCGGGCTCGGTCTGCCTGCAGCCTGTCCCCAATGCGCTCAGCACGAGGAGGGATAGCATGGAGATCGAGGCTCGATGCATGGCCGTATCATTTCCAGCTACAGGTCTCGCCATCGGCATATTTTCCAGAAGTATTCGATATTCAGGGCCAGCGATTGTGTGAATAATTGTTTCATCATGAACAGTATATACATATTGAAAACGGTCGTTCTTCTGTGCCTTGCAGTCTGCGTACCCGCCACCGCGCGAGAATTCGGCGAGGGCGAAGCCCGGGCTCTGGCCGCGAGGATCATCTCCGAGAGCGGGGTGGAGGGCGGGCTGGTGGTCCACGCCGGCTGCGGAGATGGCAGCCTGACGGCCGAGCTCGGCGAACAGGGTCCCTGGTTGGTCCATGGGCTCGAGCGGGATGGGAAGCTCGTGGCGCGGGCCCGCGAGCACATCCAGTCGCTTGGGCGCTACGGCAGGGTCTCGGTCGAGAGCTGGCCGGGAGGGAAGCTGCCCTACGCCGACAATCTCGTCAACCTTGTCTATACCCGCGAGCCCGATGGGCTCGATCTCGCGGAGGTGATGAGGGTGCTCGTGCCGCGGGGAGTTCTCCTGGTCGAGCGGGGCGGCAGGTGGGAGCGAACGGTGAAGCCCTGGCCCGATGAGATCGATGACTGGACGCATTTTCTGCACGGCCCGGACAACAACGCGGTCTCCCGCGACAAGCTGGTGGGGCCGCCCCGGCATGTACAGTGGATTGGCGATCCCAGGTTCTCGCGCGCCCACGAGCAGGCGGCCAGCTTCAGCGCCGCGGTGACCTACAGGGGCAGGATGTTCTACATCATCGATGAGACCCCGCCGGTGGATATCCGCCTCAAGGCGCGCTGGTCACTGGTGGCCCGTGACGCCTTCAACGGGATCGTTCTCTGGAAGCGGCCGATGCAGAGGTGGGTCAACCAGCTGCGGCGTTTCCGGTCGGGCCCGGCGAGTCTTCCGTTCCGCCTGGTCGCAGCTGATGACAGGGTCTTCGTGACCTTCGATTTCGAGGGTCCGGTGCACATCCTCGATTCCGCCAGTGGAAAAACGTTGAGGGTCGTGAAGGGCAGCGAGAAGACCAAGCAGATCATCTACCGCGAGGGTTACCTCCTGCTCCTGAGCGATGACGAGGTGAACCAGATGGAGAAGATTGACGCGGCCCGCCGCCGCGGCAAGTTCCTCAAGCATCATTGCCATGTGATGAAGGTCGACGTGGCGACCGGCAAGACGGTCTGGAAGGGCGATATCGACGAGCTGGTTTTTCCCTGCATGGCCCTCAAGAACAACCAGGTCTTTCTGCAGACCCCGACCCGCGTGATCGCGATGGGACAGGAGACCGGCAGGCAGCTGTGGTCGGCCGAGTTCCGTGCCGAGCTGCCGATTCCAGGCGGCAAGCTCAAGAATGATGAGATGCAATGGGAGGCGCCGACCCTGGTGGCCGGCGACGAGGTCGTCCTCAGTGCCGACTTCAAAAAGGTCCGCGCCTACGATTCCAAATCCGGCAGGGAGCTCTGGAGCGGCTCGAGTGCCAACGGCTACAACGCCCCGGCAGACCTCTTCCTGATCGACGGGCTGGTGTGGATGAACAACAGGGGTAAACGCCAGGGTCTTGACCCACGCACCGGCAAGGTTCGCAAGACCATCCCGAGCAAGGGAGGCTATATGCACGCCCGCTGCTACCGCAATAAGGCGACCGAGCGCTTTCTGCTGCTTGGGCTCATGGGCGTACAGATGGTGGATTTTGACAAGGGCGAGGTCTGGATGAACGACTGGATCCGCGGTACCTGTCAGTACGGGGTGATGCCGGCCAACGGGCTGCTCTATATTCCGCCGGATTCCTGCGCCTGCAATATGAAGACCAAGCTCAACGGGCTCTATGCCCTCGCATCGACCTCCAGGGGGCAGCCGGCGGATAAGAAGCCGCTCCTGGAGAGGGGCCCCGCCTGGCAGGCTCTCTCGAAGGGGGCCGGCGCCGATGAGCAGGCGGCGGCTGGCTGGCCAACCTACCGCGGCAACCCGGCCCGCAGCGGCCTGGTGGACTCCGTCGTTCCCGCGGGGCTCGAGCCCGGCTGGAGCAGGGAGCTCGGGGGCAAGCTCTCGAGCGTTACGGCCGCCGGCGGGCGTATCTACGTCGCCGCGGTGGATCGCCACATGGTCTACTCTCTCGATGAGAAAACCGGGGAGGTGCGCTGGAGGTATACCGCCGGCGGGCGCGTTGATACTCCTCCGACGATCTACCGGGGAGGCGTGTATTTTGGCTCGGCCGATGGCTGGGTCTACGCCCTGCGGGCGGAGGATGGGGAGCTGGCCTGGCGTTTCCGCGGAGCTCCGGATGATCGAAGGGTGTTCGTACGCGGCCAGCTCGAGTCGGCCTGGCCGGTGCATGGAGGAGTGCTGGTGAGTGGCGGCAAGGTGATGTTCGCTGCCGGACGTTCTTCCTACCTCGATGGAGGCCTGCGGCTCTGCCGTCTCGATGCGGCCACCGGAGAGCCCGTCTCACGCACGGTTGGCTACTCTCCCGGCCCCGATGGAAAACAACCCGGCGAGAGGGGGCGTGATGTAAGGGGCCTCCTGAACGATATCCTCCTGGCTGATGGCAAGGACGTCTACATCCGCCATTGCAAGCTCGATTTTGAGAAGGGCTCGGAGCAGGGAGGTGGTGTCCACCTCTTCTCGCCGCTGGGCTTCCTGGATGACACCTGGTGGCATCGCTCCTACTGGGTCCTGCAC
>JAKUSY010000192.1 GCA_022451445.1 Planctomycetota bacterium | reverse complement strand
CTGCGACGGTAAGACGGTCACAGAGCTGGGCAGGAAGCTGGACATCGTCACGAAGGAGATCTACCAGGATCTCTTCAAATTCGACGAGAAGATCCCCTACAAGTACATCCTCCGGTTCTACCGCGACGGCGGCGAATACCATAAGAACGGCGGCCCCCGCATGCCCGGAGCCCACTACGAGCCCGGCGGCAAGGCGCTCGTCGGCTACAAGCATACCGATCGGGAATCGCAGGGCAGAGACCCCTTCTACAGCCTCTACCACGAGGGCTGGCACCAGTACTTCGACTATTACATTCCCAACGCCCCGCGCTGGTTCGACGAGGGTTTCGCCGAGGTCATCTCACCGCTGATCATCAAGGGCGCCAAGGCGAAGATGAACACCTTCAATGCCGGGCGCAGCGATGTGCTCAAGGCCTACCGACGACGGGGACAGGTGATCCCGCTCAACAAGCTCATCCGCCTGAAACACCACGAGTTCTACCAGCCTAACGTGGTGGGCCTCGCCTACGCCCAGTCCTGGTCCTTCGTTCATTTCCTGATCAACTTCAAGCACCCCAGGCCGGGCATCCAGAAAAAGGTGCGGGCCTTCTACAAGGACTACTTCTGGGAGCTGCACAAGGGCACCGACCCGGTCGAGGCCTGCGACATCGTCTTCAAGGATGTGCAGTTCCATACGCTCGAGAAGGCCTGGCTCGAATCCATCCACAAGCAGAAGTGAGACCGCCGGGGGCGGGGTCAGAAATCAAAAGAATAGCCGAACGTCAACAGGTAGTTGGCATCGGAGCGGTCGAAGCCCGGCGAGGGTGAATTGTCCCAGCGCCAGTTGACCTGCAGGGTGGAGATGAAGTTCTCATAGAGCGCCATCCGGATCCCGGTCTCGGTCGTCACGTAGAAATCGTCTATATCAGCGAGGCTGGGATAGCCTTCGTGATGATGAAAGAAGGAAAGCCCCGGCAGGATAGTCCAGTCCATGTTGATGGACCATTTCGCGGCCAGGTAGGAGTTGTCCCCGGCCTGGCTGAAATCTTCATCGACGTAGGACAGGCCGATCTCACCGTAGGCTGCCAGCCCCTTGAGAAGCCCGACCTTGAGATCCCCCTCCTCGATAAACTGGTAGCCCGGCCCCGCGGCGATGGCCGCCCGGAGGTTGAGGTCCTGGAAGCTGTCTTCCTCCACCAGCACACTGCCGAAGAAGAACAGCTCCTCTGTGAGAAAATGATCGTACTTCAATCTCGCCTTGCTGTTGCGGGCCGTCAGCCCGCCGAGATCCTCTGCGTAATTGTAGGCCAGGCCCGCCGACAGGCGCTGGTTGTCAACGCGTCTCTCGAAATCAGCATTGAAGTTCGCCGATCTCGTCCGGGTGTTTCCATCCGTGGCCCCGCCGCCGAAGCTGATGTCTCCCTTGACCGATGGTTTCCTTCCGGTTTCCGGAATTTTAATCAACTGGAGATTGTCAAAATCGGCCGCGATCTTCTCGCCGGAACCTTCGACGGAGAGCTCGAGCTTACGGTCCCCGGGGCTGGCCGCTGTAGCCCGATGCTTGACGCCATCTTCGAACAGGAAAGAGAGAACACGGGAGATCCTCAGCCTCGTCACCTTCGAAAACTCGATGCTGACCGTGCCGGAGAAGCTGGTTTTTACCTTGAGCGCGCCATCGGCAAGCGACAGCACCTCGCCGTGGACGACGCTGCCGTCCTCGAGGGTGACGCTATCTCCTTCCTGGGCCGACAGGAAGACGGGCATCATCGAGAGGAGTAGAGCTATTGGAAAGAAACGCATACTGAAAAGCCTGGGGTCATCTCCCGGGGGCGCGGCCGGGTCCGAATCGAACGGGAGCCTGGAGACCGTTCTCGCTCGCTCAATTATGGGAGGACGGTACGGTTGGTTCCAATCGGTAATACTGGAACATAAAAACTTTTCAGCATATATAGTTGAGCCTTGAAACAGCTTCCGGAGCGCGAAATTTGATAGTCGGCGTACCTGTAGAAATAATACCCGGTGAGAAAAGGGTAGCCCTCGTGCCCGAGGGTGTCGGCAAGCTCATCGAGGCGGACCTCGAGGTGCTGGTGCAAAGCGGCGCGGGCGAGAGCGCCGGCTACAGTGACCAGCACTACGAGGAGGCGGGCGCGGGCATCGAGGCGGACGCGGCGGGACTCTACGGCCGCGCCGACATCATCCTCAAGGTCCGGGAGCCCGCCACCGACTCGGGCAACGGAGAGGGCGAGGTCGAGAGCTTCAGGGACGGAACCACACTGATCTCTTTTATTTTTCCGGCCAACAATCCCGAGATCGTTAAGGGCCTCGAAGAAAAAAACATCCGGGGCTTCGGCATGGGGCTGATGCCGCGGATCACCCGCGCCCAGAGCATGGACGCGCTGAGCTCGATGAGTTCGATCGCCGGCTACCAGGCCGCCCTCATCGCCGCGGAGATGCTCCCCAAGTTCTTTCCCATGATGATGACCGCTGCAGGAACCATCACGCCCGCCAGGGTCCTCGTCCTTGGCGCGGGAGTGGCCGGCCTGCAGGCTATCGCTACAGCCAGGAGACTTGGCGCCGTAGTCGAGGCCTACGATATCCGCCCGGTCGTCAAGGAGCAGGTCGAGAGCCTCGGGGCGAAGTTTATCGAGCTCGAGGTGGCAACCGAAGATTCCGAGGACTCAGGCGGCTACGCGAAGGAGCAGGGCGAAGAGACCCAGGAGCAGATTCGAAAGCTGCTCCTGGAACGCATCGCCCAATCCGATGCCGTCATCACCACCGCCCTCGTGCCGGGGAAGAAGGCGCCGCTCCTGATGACGAGGGAAATGGTCGAGGCCATGTCCCCCGGCTCCCTGGTCGTCGACCTGGCCGCGGAGCAGGGTGGCAATTGCGAATTGACCGCCGCCGGGGAAACGGTCGAACACAATGGCGTCAAGATCATCGGACCGGTGGACCTCCCCTCGACCATGGCGGTACACGCCAGCGACATGTACTCGCGCAACATCTCGACCTACCAGCTGCCCCAGGAAAACGACGGCAAGCTGAACCTGGACCCCGAAGATGAGCTGGTGACCGGACCACGAGTTTCAGGCGCCATCGATGCGCCGGCTGCGGAGGAAGAACAACCGGTGGCTGACGAGAACCCCCAGGCGGAAACAGGAGAAGGAGAACCAACCGATGGCTGAGCTGGTCACCGCGCTGACGGTATTCGCCCTGGCTGTATTTGTGGGCTTCGAGGTCATCACCAAGGTCCCCCCGACCCTGCACACCCCGCTGATGTCGGGCTCCAACGCCATCTCGGGGATAACCATGGTCGGCGCGATCATCGTCTGCCTGGTGGCGAGCTCGACGCTCACCCTGGTGCTAGGCGCTCTCGCCGTGACCCTGGCAACGGTCAACGTCGTCGGCGGCTTCCTGGTAACGCACCGGATGCTGGCCATGTTCAAGAGCAGGAAGAAGAACTGAGCTTCCGATGGAAAACCTCCTCTACCTCCTCTCAGCCTGCCTCCTGATCGTCGGCCTCAAGATGCTCGGCTCGCCGAAAACCGCTGTCAGGGGACACGCCATCGGAGCGGTCGGCATGCTGATCGCCGCCGCCGTGGCTCTGCTGCTCAGCCAAGACGGTGAAGGCGTCCGCCTGGAGATCTCCAGGAATTCGCTCATCGCGATCGGTGTCGGACTGATCGTGGGAACCCTGGTGGGCATCATCGTCTCGCAGAAGGTGCAGATGACCGCCATGCCCCAGATGGTGGCGCTCTTCAACGGCCTCGGTGGCGCCGCCTCGGCCCTGGTCGCCGCCATCGATCTGTTCAATAAGGAAGCGGCCAATACCACTGTCGAGCCGACCTTGAGCGTACCCGCGGCCCTCAGCGTCCTCATCGGCGGCGTCACCCTCACCGGCAGCACCATCGCCTTCGCCAAGCTGCAGGGCCTGATCGGCGGCCGGCCGCTGGTCTACCCGCTGCAGAAGACACTCAACCTGCTGCTCCTGCTCGGCGCTGTCGCCTCCTGCTGCTGGCTCGTCAGCGACCCCCTGAACCCGGCCCCGCTCTACTGCCTCGCCGGCGCCGCGGCGATGCTCGGAGTCCTCAGCGTGCTGCCGATCGGCGGCGCCGACATGCCGGTCGTGATCTCCCTGCTGAATTCCTATTCCGGGCTCGCCGCATCGGCCGCCGGCTTCGTCCTCGGCAACAATATCCTGATCATCGCAGGCTCCCTGGTCGGCGCCTCCGGACTGATCCTCACCAAGATCATGTGCAAGGCGATGAACCGCTCGCTTGCCAACGTGCTCTTCGGAGCGTTCGGCAAGGCGCCCGAAGGCGCAGCTGAGACTGGCAAGGCGGAGGCCAGCAGCGGAACCGTCAAGAGCGGCTCGCCCGAGGACGCCGCCATGATCCTCGACAGCGCCGGCCTGGTGATCATCGTTCCGGGCTACGGAATGGCCGTCGCTCAGGCGCAGCATGCAACGAGAGAGATGGCCGACCTGCTGCAGAAAAATGACTGCGAGGTCAAGTACGCCATCCACCCGGTCGCCGGGCGCATGCCCGGGCATATGAACGTGCTGCTGGCCGAGGCTGACGTCCCCTACGAACAGCTCTACGACATGGACCAGATCAACTCCGAGTTCGCACAGGCCGATGTCGCGCTGGTTATCGGAGCCAACGACGTCACCAACCCGGCGGCGAAAACCGACCCGTCGAGCCCCATCTACGGCATGCCGATCCTGGACGTGGAAAACGCCCGTACCGTGATGGTCCTCAAGCGCAGCATGAACCCCGGTTTCGCGGGCGTAGACAACGAGCTCTACGGCCGTGACAACACCATGATGATCTTCGGCGACGCCAAGGACACTGTCACTCGGATCGTTTCGGGTCTCAAGGACCTCTAAAATAGGGCGAACATCCACCCCGCCCCGGGTCAATTGTCGGGTATTGTCAGCACCCGTTATTTTTTGGAACCCTTCGCCCCAAGCGGTGTTTACACTAACTGAATGGGCTGGAGAGATCATTCGAGGCGAAACGGCCTCAACGGAAAATGCTTCCTTAAACCGGCCCTGTTCACCGGTGTTATTCATATAGAAACCCGACCCTCTTTCACTCAAGGAGTTCCAGATGCGCAGATTGTATTTAGCTGTTGTGGCCGCCGTTATCCTCGCCATTCCGATGGCGGCGATGACCCAGGATCGTAAGCCGGAATCCAGAGACAAAAACCGCGACGACGCCCGAAGCGGCCGCCTGAAGCTCGGAAAGATACGTGAAAATCTCGACAAGCTCGTCGAGGAAGGCAAGGTCTCCAAGAAAGACGCCGACGCGAGATTCGAAGAAGCGGTCAGACGTTACAGGGAAAGCCTGAAGAACCAGGAACCCAGGAAAGCCCCCAAGCGCAAGGGTGGCGACAAGGCCCAGGCCAAGGGTAAAGAAAAAGACGGCCGTGCCCGATATGATGCCGCCAGAAAAGAGCTCGCCGAGGCGGTCAAGAGCGGCAAGATCTCCAGGGAAGAGGCCGGGAAAAAATGGAAAGCCCTAGAGGGCCGAATGAGGCTTGGAGAAGAGAAGCAGAAGCACGACCGGCTTGTCAAGGAAGGCAAAATCTCCCAGAAGGATGCCGACAGACGATTCAAAGAATCCGTCGAGCATTACAAAAAAAGCCTGGAGGCCCAGGAATCCAGGAAAGCGCCCCGGGGCAAGGGTGGTGACAAGGCTCAAACCAAGGATAAAGGTAAAGCCAAGAGTAAAGAAAAAGGCGGTAACGATAAGCTCGCTGAAGTCCGGAAAAAAATCGAAGGGGCCGTCAAAGCCGGCAAACTTTCCAGGGAAGACGCCGGCAAAAAGCTCAGGGCACTGAAGGCCAAGGGCGGCCAGAAGAAAGCCGCCAAGGGCAAAGAACATGACAAGGCCCACGCCAAGGATCACGGCAAGCCCGAATCGCGAAGCAGGAGTTCCAGCCGCGACTCGCGTTCCTCGAGATCTTCACAAATCCGGGATGCAATCCGCAAGAAAATCGAAGAATACAGATCGAGAAGCGGCTCCAGTCGCGACTCGCGCTCTTCGAGATCCTCACAAATGCGTGATTCGATTCGCAAGAGAATCGAAGAATACAGAGAAAAAATGGCGGGTCGTTCCCGCGGACAAGGACGCAACGATGGCCATGGCGAACGTGATCAAGGCCGCGGCAACCGCGGCGGACCTGACCGCGGCGGTAGAGACGACGCAAGAGGCGACCGCGGTGGACGGGAACGTGACCGCGGCGGTAGAG
>JAKUSY010000191.1 GCA_022451445.1 Planctomycetota bacterium | reverse complement strand
AGGGTTCTAAAACGCACGGCGGCTTGCCGCCCGCCCGCGGGCATCGCAAGACGCATTCTACAACCTGTCATCGTATCGACAAGTTTGGAGGTCATCCAGAGGCTATAGATGGAGAAGAACCACGCAATACCGTTCTTTTCGCCATCGGGGTCTTATTCACCGAGGGCGAAGAGGCGGTGGGTGATGTCGCTGGTGGCGGGGTAGAGGTCGCGGTAGATCGCGAAGCGTTCGTCGTAGAGGCGTGTCTGTTCCGCGCGCGGCTCGAGGACGCGGGTGACCTCCGAGCAGCCGGCGATGAAGTCGTTGAGCTCGCCTTCGTTGGCCAGGATTCCGGCCGCCAGCGCGCCTGTGGCCGCGGCCCCGACCCCGGGCACCTCGTTGATCGCCAGGATGGCAACCGGTCGTCCGAGGATATCGGCGGCGATCTGCATCCAGGTCTCGGAGCGGGAGGCGCCGCCGATGGCCTTGTAGAGCTGGATGTCCACCCCGGCCTGGGCGTAGATCTCGCTGTTGAGACGGATCTCGTGCAGCAGCCCCTCGAGGATGGCCTTGACGACCTCCTTGCGGGTGGTCGTCAGCCGCATCCCGAGGATGGCTCCGAGGGCGCGGTCGTCGAGCCAGGGAGTTCCCGTGGTGGCGAAGTGGGGCAGGACGAGCAGGTCGGTCGGGTTCTCGGGAAGCCCGGAGCAGATGATGTTGTAGGGGTCCTTGCCGCAGCTCTTCGCCTCCGGGATCTCGTCGCCGGCGAGATTGTCGCGGTACCACTTCAGGAGCGAGCCGCCGGTGAAGTTGTAGGCGATCGAGATATACTGGCCTTCGCCGAGGGTGGGGTAATAGCAGAGGTTGTTCTCGACCATGGCCTGCGCCTCGGGCAGGCCCTCGAGGTGTACGCCGAGACAGATCACCGTCCCGGTGGCGAGCATCGATTCGCCGGGCTGGATGCCGGCGCCGAGGATGCCGGCGGGCTGGTCGTGGAGCCCCGCGGCAACGACGCAGTCCAGCGGCAGGCCGAGGTCGTTGGCGCCGAGGGCGCCGAGGTTCGTTCCGGGCGCGGCGACGGGAGGCAGGAGCTCGCTGGAGAGTCCCACGGCGTCGAGGATCTCCGGCGACCAGTCGAGCTTCCTGACGTCGAATGCCAGGGTCCGCGAGGCCATCGAGTAGTCGATGTGGGGCTCGATTCCCAGAGAGGCCTGGATGAAGTCGCCGAAGGAGAGGAATTTTTTCGTCCGTGAGAAGGTGTCGGGATCGTGGTCGCGTCGCCACAGCAGCTTGAAGATGGAGTGGAAGCTGTTGATGCCGTGGCCGGCGATGTCGAAGACCTCGCGGTCGGTGAGTTTTTCGCTGAGCAGGGAGACGGACTCCTGGCCGCGGGCATCGAAGCCGATGATGGCGTTGCCGACCGGTCGGTTATCGCCGTCGACCGGCACCATCGCCTCGCCGAGCGTGCTGGTGGCCAGCGAGCGGATGGGGTCATCTTTCGTCTCAGCGGCGGCCTTGCCCAGCACCTCCCGGACCGCGTCGAGGACCTCGTTCGGGTTCAGCTCGAGGTGCCCGTGCTTCGGACTCTCGAGATCGTATTCGCGGTAGGGGGCGGTAAGGAAGGTTCCATCTTCACGGAAAACGACCGCCTTGACGCCGGTGGTGCCGATATCGAGGCCGACAATGGACATGGCGGAGACCTTCTGCTGCGGGACTGCCCGGACTCGGGCGAAACGAACACGAAGGCGGCAGTTTACCGCAGACAGGCGGTTTTTTCACCCGGCAGCGACTCTCAGCTCGAATGAATTCGGGGACCGGAGGGCAGGGAGGCTATGAGCTGTCCCTCGAACCGGCGCAATTCCTCCAGGCGCTCGAGGGTTCGGTCTTCGCCGGCGTGGTCGACGCCGAGCTCGACGAAGAGCCTGTAATGGCTGACCTCGCTGGCGTAGAGGTCTTCGTAGAAGTTGCCGAGGGTTGAGCCGCGCAGCTCGGTCGCCAGCAGCTGGAAGCGCTCGGCGCTTCTGGCCTCGATGAGACTGCATACCAGCAGCTTGTCGAGGAAGCTCGCCCGGCCGTCCTTGTGGATGAAACGCCGAAGGCCGATGGCGTAGGGGTTGCCGCCGCGCGGCTGGGTTGCGGGGGGATAGCCTGCGAGCAGGCGCTCGACCTGGTCGAAGTGTTCCTGTTCTTCCGCCGCCAGGTCCTCCATCAGCTTGATGAGGGCAGGCTTTCCTTCACCGTGACGGCGGGAGATCGCCAGGGCCATGGCGGCGGCCTTCTGTTCGCAGAAGAGGTGGGCGAGGAGCAGGGCGCCGGGTTCCTCGAGCGCGCGGCCGGCCCAGCCTTCCGGTGTTTCGTAGTGGAGGCCGAGCATGGGGCTCAGTGGTCTACCGCCGCGGGCGCGGTATCCTCGGCGGTCTCCGGCCGCCGTGCCGAGTCGACAAGGGCGCAGACTCTCTCATCGGGAGGGGGACAGAGCGGCGTCAGGGCCAGGGTGACGATGAAGTTGAGCAGCATTCCGATGGTGCCGATCCCCTGGGCCTTGATGCCGAAGCACCAGGGCTCGATGTCGAAGTAGACCTGCCCGATGATATAACTTGCCGTGAAGCCGATGCCGGCCAGCATGCCGCAGATGGCGGGGATCGTTCCGACCCGCTTGTTGAAGATGCCCAGCACGATGGCGGGGAAGAAGCTCGCCGCGGCCAGCCCGAAGGCGAAGGCGACCACCTGGCTGACGAAGCCCGGAGGATAGATGCCGAAGAGTCCCGCGATGACGACGGCGATGCCGATCACTCCGCGGCCTACCAGCAGCCGCCTGGCCTCCGAGGCCTCGGGGTTGATCATGCGGTAGTAGACATCGTGGGCGACGCTGGATGAGACTACCAGCAGGAGGCCGCTGGCGGTGGAGAGGGCGGCGGCGAGGCCGCCGGCCGCCACCAGCGCGATGATCCAGGCGTATAGATTGGCCATCTCCGGTGTCGCCAGGACGATGATGTCCTTGTCCGGTCCGCGGATCTTTTTCTGGCCGTTGAGGAGCTTGAGGGCAGCTTTTCTTTCGGCCCCCTGGCTGCCAATGATCTTGTCCCAGCCCAGCAATGCCGCCGGGCCTGTGAGTCCGCCCTTGTTGAAGACCTCGTTGTCATCCCTGTTGGAGTACCTCAGCTTGCCATCTCCATCATCGAGCCAGAGGATGAGGCCGGTTTTTTCCCAGTTTTCAAACCAGGCGGGCAGCTCCTGCTGGGTTTTTCCGTCGATGCTGTCGATCATATAGTAGCGGGCGAAGGCGGCGGTGGCGGGCGCCGTCAGGTAGAGCATTCCGATGAACAGGAGAGCCCAGAAGGCGCTCCAGCGCGCCGCCTTGACGTTCTTGACCGTGTAGAAGCGGACGATGACGTGCGGCAGGCCGGCGGTTCCGGCCATCAGCGCCAGGGTTACGCAGAAGACGTTGAGCATGGCGTCTCCGCCGAAGGCGGCCGTGTAGCTGTCGAAGCCGAGCTCGGCGTTGATCTGGTTGAGTTTTTCAAGCAATCCCATTCCCTTGCCATCCCCGGTGATCAGCTCGCTTCCCAGTCCTATCTGGGGGACCGGGTTGCCGGTGAGCTTGAAGCTGATGGCGATGGCGGGAATCAGGAAGGCGGTGATCAGCACCCAGTATTGCGCCACCTGGGTCCAGGTGATGCCCTTCATGCCGCCGAGGGTGGCGTAGATGAAGACGATCGCCATGCCGATCATGACACCGATATTTATATCCACCTCCAGGAAGCGCGAGAAGACGACCCCGACTCCGCGCATCTGCCCGGCCACGTAGGTGAAGCTGATGAAGATGGCGCAGAGGACGGCGACGGAGCGGGCGACGTTCGATGAGTAGCGGTCGCTGACGAAGTCCGGAACCGTGAAGTGGCCGAATTTTCTCAGGTAGGGCGCCAGCAGCAGCGCCAGCAGCACGTAGCCCCCGGTCCAGCCCATCAGGTATTGACTCCCGGCATAGCCCATGGTGGAGATCAGGCCCGCCATGGAGATGAAGGAGGCGGCGCTCATCCAGTCGGCCGCGGTGGCCATGCCGTTGGCGGCGGCCGGAACGCCGCGGCCGGCGACGTAGAACCCCCTGGTGTCGCGCACCCGGCTGAACCAGGCGATCACCAGGTAGAGGGTGAAGGAGGCCCCGACGAAGATCATGGTCCAGCCCTTGATTCCCATCGGGTTACTCCTCTGTCTCCTCGGCGCCGCCCGCGGATTCGGCGGCCGCCGCGAGCTCTTCCTTGCCGGCATCACCGGAATATTCGTTGTCGAGGCGGTTCAGCAGGATGGCGTAGACGAGGATCAGGATGATGAAGACGATGATGCTGCCCTGCTGGGCGAACCAGAAGCCCAGGGGAAAGCCTCCGAGGCTGAACTGGTTGAGGGTCTTGGCGAAGAGAACCCCGCAGCCGAGCCCGACGAAGGCCCAGATCGCCAGCAGGACGACCATGATCGTTACGTTCTTACGCCAGTAGCCCTGCATCGAAACAATCCTGCGTAGGGGAGGGGAGGTTCCCGGGGAATCCAACGAGGCCCCATGGTACAGAGCGAGTGTTGGGGGTGCAAGCGGGGGGTTGCGCCCGGGAGGGCTCAGAATTTCCAGTCAAGGCCGATGATCGCGTTCAGCCCCGGCTCGTTCTGGCCCGAGCCGTGGTTGCGGTAGTCCTTGTCGGATATGTTCTCGAGTCCCAGGAAGAGGTCGAGATTTTCGCTCAGCTCCTTGCCGCCCCGGATCGAATAGACCGTAAAGCCGGGAGTGCCGCCCGGTGGAATGCGCTGGATGTCGGCGATGTCCCTCGCTGAGAGACGATCCTGTCCCTTGACCATGGTGAGGGTCCCCTCGATCCACCAGCTGCGATCTTCGGAGGTCCAGCGCAGCCCGAGCAGGCCGGTAAGCGGCATCAGCCGGCTGAGGGGCTCCGCCTCGCCGGTGGCCGGGTTGTCGGCCTCGCCTTCGAGCCAGGCGAGAGCTCCAATGAGGCTCATCCGCTCCGACAGGAGCCAGGAGCCGCCAAGCTCGAGGCCCTGCACGAACCCGTCGGAGGTGTTCTCCTTGGTCACCACGGGCATTCCCTCGATCGTATTGCCGGTCGGGGATCGAACGATCAGGCCGTCGATAAAGGTGTGGTGCGCGGCGGCGTAGGCCGTGAGGTCACCGATGGAAATCCTTGTGCCCAATTCCAGGGCGGTAAACTCCTCGGGCTCCAGTCCCGGGGCGGGCACCTCGATCTCCCCGCTGCGCGAAACGTCGAAGCGGGTCAGGTCGGAGAGGTTGGGGGCCCGGAAGCCCTCCGAGACGCCGCCATAGAGATTCCAGTCAGCGTTGATCCTGTAGGTGCCCCTGAGGCTCCCGACCGCGGCCGAGAAATTTTCCGAAACCGGATCGATGACATTGTCATCGGCGGGATCGGGGTCGACGATCTGCGCATCGGCGCTGGCGTAGTTCAGCCGGCCTCCGGCGGTGAGCTCGGTACGATCACCGAGGCTGAAGACATCCTGGACGTAGATTCCAAGGAGGTCGTAGGTCGAGTCGGCTGCGACCGGTCCCCTGGGGCGGCGAACTGCGAGGGAGCCATCGGGCCCGTATTCGCTGAAGAAAGAATCGATGGAGTCACGGTAATATTCAACCCCCATGGTCAGGAGACCGATGCTCGAGGCGCTCTCGGCCTGGAGAAAACTACCGAAGACCGTGTCGTCGAAGCCCTGTCTCCTGAGCACGTCGGGGGCGCTCCCACGGATTCTCTTTTCGGTCTCCTCGTGCCGCTGGCAGGACAGGCTCAGGGTCACGCGGTTCAGCCAGCTCGAATTTGCCGGCTCCCAATGCGCCTGGGCGTAGGCGAGGCGGCGGACCTGGTCGAAGTCCCGCCTGAGGTCGGTGCCTGCGTCGGTGCCCCTGTAGCTCCTCGAGAACACGGTCGAGTGCGTTCTCGGCGCGTCGTTCATCCTGCCGCTCTGCAGGGCCAGCACAAGCTCGAGGTCTTCTCACGGGTAGAGGACCACATTTGCATCTCCAACGAAATCATCGTAGCCGGTCCCGGGCAGGCGCCCGGTGTCTCTCCCGGCCTGGAGATCGCCGAAATCGCGCGAAGTGCGTCCCAGCAGGGCGGCGGAGTTTTTGGTGAGGGCGAGGTTGTATTCAAATCGTGAGGAGTGGGCGCGCTAGGCGCTCGAGTAGCGGTGGTACAGCCGGGAGCCGTCCTCAGACCGATAGTAGGGGGAATCCAGAACGGTGGGACTCCTGGTGAGGGCGTTGACGGTTC
>JAKUSY010000190.1 GCA_022451445.1 Planctomycetota bacterium | reverse complement strand
GAGAAAGAGATAGCCGAGCAGGTAGATCCCATCGGCGATGTCGTTTCGGCCGTCGTCGTTGTAATCGGCCGCGTCATGGAATAACGCACCACTCGCACCATAGAAAAGATGGTTGAAAACAGCGATACCATCGCCGATATCACTGCGCCCGTCAGAATTGAAATCGCCGCGCCGGAACTCCGTGGCCTGCAGACAGTTACCGAAAAAAACCGTCAGGCAGAGGACCACGGCCGGCAGGACTCTATCCAGGCTTATCCAGGACCGCATCTCATTCACCTAGGTACTTTGAACAACCGTTCGAATCACTCTACGAGAAAATCAACGCCCAATTACCCACATTTCAAAGATATAGGTCAAATCAGCCCTCTCCAACTGATTTGAAGGAGTTTTCTCTACTTCCGTGATTCGAAGCCCTGCCGATAGAACAGATACCTTACTTAAGGGCAACATCCATCAGGCAAGCCCCGACTTACCGTTGAGGCGCCGCAGCAATCCCAGCTGCCCGATGTGGTAGGCCTCGTGGAAGCACATGAAGCGAACCAGCCCCGCGACGGTCGTCGCCCCATCGGGCATCGGTTTTTCAAGAGGACTGGCGAGGCGCTCTTCCCCCAGCGACTCGAGATGATCGGCAAGCAGACGCCCCAGGCTCCTGAATCTGTCCTGGAGCTCACCAGCATCGATACGCTGCGGACCGCCCGCCTGGCTTCCAATGCTGAAATCACTCTCCCACGCCTCCTCTGGAAGCTCCTCTCCAAGTCTTCGCAGCAGAACCAGCCGGCCCCACACCAGGTGTCCCAGGATCCAGAGGGCGTTGCTCAGACCATCGGCGGGTGCCCGAAGCCAGTCTTCCTCGTCGAATCCAGCGACCAGCATCTTGAGAAAGCGCCTATTGTGTTCCCGCCTTGCCGGAACATCAGCCAGGGAAGAGACACCGACTCTTTCACTCTCCCACTCAGATTCTGAACTCATCGGGTCCTCCAGCCGCATCGAATTAATCTGGAGCTCAGGTTAATTCTTCCAGTGTTTCTCCAGAACCTCCTTGATAGCCGGTGAGCTGTCTTCCTCCTTCAGCTCCTCTCGGAGTCTCTTCAGCTCAGCCTTGAGCTTCTCCCTGGCAGCCGCGTAGGCAGGATCGGCATAGACGTTGTTCATCTCCCGCGGGTCCTTCTCCATATCGTAGAGCTCCCAGGCCGGCAGGGTCGCGTTCGCCCTGCCCTCGATCGGAAGACCGTAATAGAAGATGAGCTTGTGCTTCTTCGTGCGGATGCCGAAGTGCGCCGGGTTCCAATGGTGCGCCATGTGCATCCAGTAGCGGTAGTAGGTGGCGGTGCGCCAGTTCCCGGGGATGCTGCCGCGCAGCATCCCGCTGAAGCTTCTGCCCTGCATATAGCCGGGCGTCTTCACTCCGGCCAGGGCGAGGATCGTCGGAGCGAAGTCCGTATTGTTCACCAGCTCGTTGTTGCGGCTGCCTGCCTTGATCATCGGGGGGTAGCGAATCAGCAGAGGCATCCGCATCGACTCCTCGTACATCCAGCGCTTGTCGATATAGTCGTGCTCCCCGAGCATGAAGCCCTGGTCGCCGGTATAGATGATCACCGTCTTGTCCATCAGCCCCTCATCCTCGAGGTACTTGAACAACCTGCCGACATTGTCATCCACTCCCTTGACGCAGCGCAGGTAGCGCTTGAGGTAACGCTGGTAGGCGAGCTTCGTGTATTCCCTGTCGCCAAGCGACTGATCGACCTTCATGTGCTTTCCCATATTGCGCTTAATGTGGCGCTTGGAAACGCTGGTGCCGATTTCACGCAGGAGGCTGTCGTTGACACCGCGGATCGCCACGGACCCGTGATTTCCCCGCTCATAGAGACTCTCGGGCTCAGGAATCTCGACATCCTCGAGATATCTATCGTAGCGCCGGGCGTTGTCGAACATATCGTGCGGCGCTTTGAAATGGTGCATCAGGAAGAAGGGCTTACTCTTGTCACGGCCTCGCAGCCAGGCGAGCGAGCTGTCGGTGATGGCATCGGATGAGTGCTGGCCCTTGTGGGAAACCGTATTCTTCGGCCACTTCGCCTTGCCCTGGACCCTGAAGATGGGATCGTGGTATTTACCCTGCCCTGGCAGGACCTTGTAGTAGTCAAAGGCTGCCGGCTCCTCCTTGAGATGCCATTTTCCTACCATGGCGGTGAGATAACCCGCCTTGCGCATCAGGGTCGGCAGAAACTGCCGTGCGGGAGGAATCCTCCCCCGAAGCGTCAACACTCCATTGGCCTGGCTGTACTGTCCGGTGATGATCGAGGCTCGACTGGGAGTGCAGATCGAGTTATTGCAGAAGCAGTTCTCAAAGAGCATTCCCTCCTTCGCCAGCCGATCGATCACCGGGGTCGGATTGAGCTTCGCCAGCCTGGAGCCGTAGACCCCGAAGGCCTGCGAGGTGTGATCGTCGCTCATGATGAAAAGAATGTTGGGACGTTCCGACTCCGCGAAGAGAACCGGGCAGAGAAAGGCGAACAGCACAAAATAAACTGGCGCAGAGAATCTCGTCATGTCCTTCATTCCATAAACCTGAATTTCGCAGCCCCTGAACTATTCCCCTTCCGAGGGTTTCTTCTTCTTGTTGTTCTTGTTTCCCTTGTTGTTCTTCCTGCTCTTCTTGCCCTTGAAGGTGCCGCCCGAGGTCGCCTTGAACCATTGCTCCCACGAGGCCGCCATCTCCTGCGCTCGCCCGGCAAACTTGCCGGAGAGGTCAATCAACTCGGTACGGTCCTTGTCCATATTGTAGAGTTCCCAGGGCCCCTTGCCCGCCCAGGACAGCTTCCACTTGCCGCTTCGAACAGCCCGGTTGCTGCTGAAGTGGAAAAAGACGGGGTCGGTCACCTGGCGAGTCCCCCCCCTGAAAATGGGCGCCAGCGAACTACCCCTCATCGGTTTGACCGTCTGCCCGCGGAGGGTGGGGTTTGGATATTTCGCTCCGGCAACCTCGAGGCAGGTGGCCATGAGATCCGTGATATGCCCCATCGAGTGGATGATGTTTCCACCCTTGCTGATCACCCGGGGCCAGTGAACGATCAGCGGAGTCGAGATTCCACCCTCGTGCTGGTTCTGCTTGTAGAGGCGAAACGGCGTGTTGCTGAGATTGGCCCAGGGCTTGTGATAGGTGATGTAGGACTCGGGCAGATGCCCGGGAACATCTCGCTTTGTCTTCGTACGCTGGAATGGACAACCCCCATTGTCGCTGAGGAACATGAAGAGGGTGTGCTCCGATGCCCCGAGAGAGTCAATCTTCTTCATCAGCCTGCCGATGTTCTGGTCGACCCGGTCAATCATGGCCGCGTAGACCTCCATCGTATAGGCCTCCCACTTGCGGTCCTTCTCGCTGAGAGAATCCCAGGAGGGGACGTTCTTCGGCCGTGGAGTAAGAGGCCAGTCGCCACCGAGAAGTCCGAGTTCCTTCACGCGCTTGTACCGCTTGCGGCGCAACATGTCCCAGCCTTCGGAAAACCGCCCGCGGTACTTCTCGATGTCCTCCTTGTGAGCCATCAGGGGATAGTGCGGCGCGTTGTAGGCGATATAGAGAAAGAACGGCTTCTTCTCGTCCTTCGTCTCCTCGAGGAATCGAATCGCGTAGTCGGTATTCGCATCGGTGGTGTAGAAGCCCTGCTTCGGTACCTTGAAGGTCTCCTTGCCCAGGCGGAAGCTGTTGTCTCCATGGAAGAAGTTGGTCGCTCCGCTCAGGTGGCCGAAGTAGCGGCTGAAGCCCAGGTCCACGGGATGACCCTGGAGATGCCATTTTCCCGTCATCAGGGTCGTATAGCCGGCCTTGCCCAGCGCCTCGGCGATGGTCACGCTGCCGGAAAGGTTCATCCCGGCCTCGGTGAAGTAACGCCCGGTCAGCAGCATGCTGCGTGACTGGGAGCACTTGGCGCCATTGTAGAACTGGCTGAAGCGCAGGCCGGAAGACGCGAGCCTGTCGAGATTCGGAGTGTCGACCTCCCCACCGTAACAGCCGAGGTCAGAGAAACCCATATCATCAACCATGATCAGAACGATATTGGGGCGCTCAGCGGCGACGTTCACCGTTCCCCCGCAGGCGCAGATCAGAACGAAAAAGATTGCGGCGACAAGCCGTCTCTCCGCTTCCCGACTGGACCTGTTCTCCATCATCTGGCTCTTCCTTGTCTCTTTCAAAATTTCGAGATGGGGCGTACCCATCGGTATCTTATATTGAACGAAGGACAATTACTTCGACCGGCGTTTCCCAAGCGGCCTGGGAAACGGGTCTCCCGTCGATTTGGCGACCGCTTTCAGCTTCGCCAGGAGCGTGTTGCGCACATCTACGAGAGCCGGCGCCGCGGCGAGGTTCTTCAACTCGTAGGGATCTTTCTCGATATCAACCAGCAACCGCACCTCGAGGCGGGAATCGACCGCCAGCTTGTACCTCGGGGTGACCAGCGTCCGCCAGGCCGAGGAGACGACCCGCCCGCCGGCGTTACGGGTAGCGGAAGCCGGCCTCACACCCACCTGCTGCATCTTTCCCTCCAGGTAGACCCATGGCACGTCCATCTTTTCACCCGCCACCGCCCTGGAGAGATCACGACCGACCATGCTCGCGGGAACGGGGATACCCGCCATCGACAGAAGCGTCGGAGCGAAGTCGATCTGCGAAGAAAGCACATTACTCACCAGGCTCTTCCTGACACCCGGGCCGTGAAGGATGAGGGGGATGCCGGCGGACTCCTCTTCCGGATGACCCTTATGCTGCAGTCCGTGAGAACCGTGAGAGTCGCCGTGATCAGAGCTGAAGAAAATAATCGTCTTCTCCAGGATCCCCCCCTCTTTCATCGATTTGACCAGGCGGCCGACCTCGTGGTCGAGCATCTCGATCAGGCCGTAGTAGCCGCAGAGTCCCTTCGCATACCGTTGTCGGACTTTCTGTGAAACGTTGGGTCGCCATTTGAGATCGGCCGGCTTGTAATGGTCAAAAGGCTTCGGCGGCACGTAGGGAGAATGCGGCGTTCCATAGGAAAGAAAGAGCAGGAAGGGCTTCTCCTTGTTTTTCTTCATATAACGGATCGCCAGATCGGTCTGGTAGATCGATTCGAACTCCTCAGGCTTGATGAGCTTGCCATCATCGGTGAAATATCGCGCGCCCTGGAGCTTCTTGGACTGGTAGTACCAATGCCCCCGGTTGAAGCCCTCGAAGAACTGGTAGCCCTGGCGCCGTCCGGGCTTGACGAAGCCGGGTTTCGACTCCCCATCGAGGTGCCACTTGCCGATGTAGCCGGTCGAGTAGCCCGCCCGGGCAAAACAATGGGCCAGGCTGTCCCTTGTCTCGGGCAGATAGATAGAGTTGTTGATGACGCCTGTCTGGTGGGGATAGCGGCCTGTCTGGAAGGCCGCCTTGGCGGGAGAGCAGACCGGGTTGGTCGCGTAGCAGCGGCGAAAATTGGCGCCGCCCGCAGCCAGCCGGTCGAGATTCGGCGTCCGGGCATTGGAATCTCCATTGCAGCCCAGCGCCTGGGCTCTCCACTGGTCCGTAAAGATGATCAGCACATTCGGCTTACCCGCAGCAGCCTGGAGCTCTGGGGACATTACGGCAATGACAGAGAATAAACAGGCTGCAGCTATCCACAAGCAGGCAGGTTTCATGGTTTTTCTTTCATGATCGGGTTGGCGGGCAGGCAGAGGTCTCAACCCTCTCTTTTTTTCTTCTGCTTCAGCGCTTTCCTGCTCTGCCGGTCCTTCTTCTTCGGATTCGCCGCCTTCCTGGCCTTTCCCCCTCCCGCCTTGTAGCCTTCAAAAGGCCCCCCGGCGTTCTGCGGCAGGGAAGCGAGGACCTTCCCCAGGCGCTCACGCGCCTCCACGACATCCGGCTCCTTGCTCTCCCGTAAGTCTTTCCGCTCCAGGAGATCCTTGCTGATGTTCCAGAACGACCCACTGGAATCGAGCTTGTAGTGTTTGTCCCGGATTGTCCTGCGGTCTTCGATCTGCGCGAAGATCCACTCCCTCTTGCCCTTGGCAGACCGGTCTCCGCGCAGGGAGGATACGAAGGAACGCCCGTCAAGCTTCACTCCGGCGGGCAGTTCCGCCCCGGCGAGATCGGCGAAGGTCGGCAACATATCGGTAAAATCAATGAGATCGTCGCTCACCTCTCCGCCCTTGCTGAACATGGGCGCCCGCACCAGGAAGGGCATGTGAACCCCCCAGTCATTCGTCCTGCCCTTGCCCTTTGGATAGGGCTTGCCGTTGAGCGTTCCGGATGCCGAG
>JAKUSY010000019.1:8914-15871 GCA_022451445.1 Planctomycetota bacterium | reverse complement strand
CCCCTCGGACGCCAGGCGATCGAGCCTGGGAGTCTTGATTTCCTTCTGCCCCTAGCAACAGAGGTCGCCATAGCCGAGGTCATCGCCCAGGATGAAGATGATGTAGGGCTTCTCACCCGCGGTCGGCTCGGCGGCGTGGATGTTCCGCAGGACAGGCAACAGGGGGCCCAGCAGCCCGAAGGCTACGGCGGCAGCGATAAGAAATCGGCGCATGGAGCTTTTCCTCGCAAATATTATTGCTGAATCTTCATCCGGACGGCCCATTCCGTCCACAGCTTCTCGAGCGCTTTCGCCTTCTGCGGGAGCGAATGGATGCGGTTATTGGTTTCACAGCGGTCCTCGGCGATGTTGTAGAGTTCCCAGGCGGCCTTGTTGTAGCGGGTATTGCCCCTTACCAGCGTCCAGTCGCCCGGGCGGATGGCGCTGGAGCCGAAGTGGTCGAAATACAGGGTTCTGTTCGGCAGTGATTCTCCTCCGTCAAACACGGGTTTTATGCTGACGCCCTCGACCGGGGTGATCGCGCGCCCCTGGTGTTTTTCGGGGTAACCGGCTCCGGTTACCCCGCAGATGGTCGGCATGATGTCGATCAGGTGAACCGGAGATCTTACCCAGCGATCCGGTTTCTTTATTCCCTTTGGCCAGTGGGCAATCAACTGGTTGCAATTGCCGCCTTCGTGGTTGAAGTGCTTGTACATCCTCAGCGGCGTATTGCTCAGGCAGGACCAGGCGCTGCCGACGGAATGGTGCGTGCCGGGGCCGCCTACGTTCTTCAGCTTTTCGCCCTGGTGCAGGGTGGTCTTGCCGCGGCGGCTGCGCCCGTCGAAGCCGAAGGGCCCCCATTCATAGCAGGCGCCGTTGTCGCTGGTAAAGAGGATTAGCGTATTGTCGAGATCGCCGCTCTTTTCCAGGTGGCCGAGGATTCGGCCGATGCCGCGGTCAACGTGCTCGAGCATGGCCGCGAAGGTGGCCATGCGGTAGCTCAGGTCTTCCCGGCGTTTGGCGGGCAGCGAATCCCAGGGTGGATTCCGCTTGCCGGGATAGCCGTTGGCGATGTCGGCACGATCCACGGGTACGGCGGATCTTTCCGTAAATTTCCAGCTCGCAGTCAGCAGGCCCGACTTCTTCTGGCGCTCGTATCTCTCCTTGCGAAGTACGTCCCAGCCGCGGCGGTAGATCCCGACGTAGGTATCGCGTGTGGCCGCGGGGGCCTGCAGCGGGAAGTGGGGGGAGGAGTGAGCGAGGTAGAGGAAGAAGGGCTTCTTTCGCTCCTGTCCCTGCCGGATGAATTCCAGCGCGTAGTCTGAGAAGGCGTCGGTGGCGTAGAACGCTCCCGGCTTGTATTCGATTTCCGCTTTCCTGTCTGCCGGCAATCTCGCGTAATTCTTTACGTTCCACTGGTCTGTGGAGTGACCGCGGATGTAGCCGTAGAATTCATCGAAACCGCGAATGACGGGGTTTTCCTGGTGGCCGACGTGCCATTTGCCCACGCAGTAGGTGCTGTAATCGGCGCTCCTGAGGACCTCGGCGAGGGTAACGCATTTTTTATTGAGCCTGCCGAGATAGGCCGGGCCCTTCGCCGCGGACCTGTCCGGACCGGTGAAATTGGCGATCCCGGCCTGGTGCGAGTACAGGCCGGTCAGCAGGGACGCCCGCGAGGGGCAGCAGCGGGCCGAATTGTAGGTCTGGGTGAAGCGCAGGCCGCCGCTGGCGAGCCGGTCGATGTTTGGAGTCCTGACCTCGCCGCCGAAGGCGCCCGTGTCCGAGTAGCCCATGTCATCTACGAGAACCACGATGATATTCGGCCTGGCTTGAGCCCGGATGCCCATCCATGGCAGCAGGAGGAGTCCGAAAGTCGAGATTGAGATCCGCGCGTTCATGTTTCGTTCTCAGCAGCCGGTTTTCCAGCCTGTGCCGCCTGGCAGGCCGGACATTGTAGCATCCGGGGACAAAGAGGTCCGGCTAGTCCTGCAGGATGTAATGACGCTGGTTCGCTTGCGGGGGCCTCAGCGTTCGTGGATGGGCAGGATTCGGTAGGGGACGTGGTGTAGGTTGAGCGCCATGGCGGTGCGTACCGCGACGCTTCGTTCCATCAGTCCCGCTTTCCAGGAGCCGTCCTGCCGCTGGTACTTCAGCAGCTGCTTATTGACCCAGCCGAAGTAATCTTTCCATGACCGTCCGCCGACCTGGAACATCGCCTGGGCGCAATAGTAGTGGGCGTAGTGAGGAAAATTGTTGAGCTTGCGGTAGTTCTTCTCGAGATAGACGATTCCCTTGCGGATCTTGACGCTGGAGTAGTCGCCGAGGCTGTAGAGGATACAGACGCCGGCGGACGAGCGCGGAAACTCGCTGTAATCCTTTACCGAGCCCCTGCCAATCCTGTACGCGAAGCCTCCATCGTTGAGCTGCGCCCTCTGGATATACCTCTTGGCGTTGTCGACGACCCCGGCATCGACGGAGATTCCGAGGTTGCGGGCGGCCCTGAGCGCCATCGTCTGGCAGACGGTAATCGAGGTGTCGCCGTTTGTGCTCTTATTCGTCAGGGCGCCGGTGCCGGCCGGCAGGTAGTCCCAGCCGCCCTCTTTGCCCTGGGCGCGTTCGATGAGTTTGATAGCGCGTCCGAGGGCCGCGCGGATCCGCGTATCCGGGCTGGCGCTCATGCCGTATCCCAGGGCGAGGTAGAGGCTGGCGAAGCCATACCCGTACATCCTGCTGTCTACGACATCTATGAAACCGTTCTTTTTCTGGTACTCGAGGAGGGTGGCTGTGTTCAGCTTTAAGCCCGCGACGTAATTTCTCGGGCCGGTCTTGTCCGTATATCCTCCGGCGAGCAGGGCCATTCCCATCAGGGCATTGGCCGCCACGGGGTAGTCTTCGGACTTGAAGGATTTCGTCTTCTGCTGTAGCCGCACCATCTGGCTGAGGCCCCGGCGCACGGCCAGGCGAAGCTCCGGGGTGATCTCGGCCCGGATGGCGCGCCGGTCGCGCGCGGACACCTCCGGCTGGGACTGGGAGACAGCCGGAGCCGTCGCGCCCAGGAAGATCATTCCCGGGAGGATACAGCGGATCGCTTTTTTCCGAATCGCTCTGGTCATGCCGCGCCTTCCGGATAACCGGGATGTTGCCGGGGAGAGGGCAGGAAGCCCTCTTTCTTCATCATAACAGACTGCGGCGGATGGGCACTCCGGCGGTTCGTTTTTTTTTGCTGTTGAAATAGCCTCTGCGGCGGCCGCACTATCTCAGCGGAGTCCCTCCTGTGAATGATCAAAAAGCCAGAATCGAACTGTGGCAGCGGCTCCTGGAGCCATCTTCGCTCGAGCTGCTCGAGGAGACGGCCGGGGGAGACCCCCGCGAGGTTTCCTGGCTCCCGGGGTTGCGCGAGCGCTGGGGGGGGGAGCTTGCGGCGGCCGCTCTCGAGCTGGCCGGGGCTCGTCGCCGCGCAGCGAAGAAATTCCCTGATTTCCCGGGCCTGGTGGCCGACATCGCCGGGGTAGAGCAGGCGACTGGGGCTCTCACTGCGCGTCACAAGGCGGAGCGATTCGCTCGCCTGTCCCCGGCTCGCATCCAGGATCTCTGCTGCGGCATCGGCGGGGATGCGCTCGCTCTGGCGTCTGTTTCCCCCACGCGGGCTGTTGATATCGATCCCCTGCGGGCCTGGATGTGCGGGGAAAACCTGCGGCAGGCGGGGCTTGACGCGAGCTGCCGCTGTGAGGATGTCGAGACCCTGGCGCTGGAGGGAGAGGTGGTGCATCTCGACCCATCACGAAGAGAGCGCGACAGGCAGGGTCGGGGCCGGGGACGGAGGGCCTGGAACTACAGCGATTACAGGCCCGGCCCGGGGTTCATCGCTGAGCTTCTCGAGAGGAACCCGGATTTCGCCGTCAAGCTCGGGCCCGGAATCGATGTCGGAGAGCTGCCCTTCCTCGACCGGATGGAGGTCGAGTTTATCCAGGAGTCCGGACGGCTGGTCCAGGCTGTGCTCTGGGGCGGCCGGCTGGCGGAAAACCCGGGGGGGCATACGGCGAGCCTGCTTCCGGAGGGTGCGCAGGTAAGCGGTCTGCCCGGGCCGCCTCCGTGTGAGCCGGCCCAGCCACTGGATAATTGGATCGTCGTTCCGGCGGCCGCGCTCGAGCGGGCGGGCCTGGCGGGGCGCCTGGGTGAAGAACACTGCCTGCGGGAGATGGCCGTCGGGCTCGGGCTCCTGACGGGGCTCTCCGCCGCGCCGGCGCCGTGGTTCACGAGCTACGAGGTGCTGGAGTCGATGCCCTGGCGCCCGCGCAGGGTGGCAGCCTGGCTGGCGAGGCGGGACGCGGGCCTGGTTGAGGTGAAGACCAGGGGAGGGGCGGTGAATCCCGAGGAGGCGAGAAAAAAGTTGCGGGGAAAAGGCGGGAGGCCTTTCATCGTATTTGTTTTGCGTCTGGGCAGGAAGCTCATCGCGGCTGTCTGTGAGCCGCCTGCGCGGCGGTGAGGACCCGCGGGGTTTCTTTGCGCGGTGGTGGGAAGTCGTGTCCGTTTATTGTAATTTGTGTCGGGAGGCGGGCTGCCGCCGACCGCCAAGAAGGTGCTCTCGAGTCAAGGGGGTGAAGTGAAGCTGCTGGTAACTTTGAAGCGTACGCCGCAGAGAGATGCCCGCATCAGAATTTCCGAGGCAGGGGATTCTCTGGATCTCGACAATGTCCAGTTCGAGGTCAATCCCTTCGATGAGCTCGCGGTGGAGGAGGCCCTGCGGATCAGGGAAGCCGGCGGTGAGGTGGAGGTCGTGGTCGTCACCGTTGGAGGCGAGGAGTGCCAGCAGCAGCTCATCAGCGCCCTGGCGATGGGGGCCGACCGCGCGGTGAGGGTCGAGTCCTCCGGGCAGCTCGACAGCCTCCGGGTGGCAGGGGCGCTTGCCGCTGTCGCCCGGCGGGAGGAGCCGGACCTGGTGCTCGCGGGGAAGCTGGCCGTTGATGACGAATGCGGGCAGGTGCCGGCGATGATGGCCGGCCTGCTGGGCTGGCCGCAGGCCAACCAGGCCTCCAGTATCGAGCTATCCGAGGATGCGTCTTCGCTCCGGGTGGTCTGCGAGGTAGATGCGGGGCTGGAGACGGTAACCCTGGCCCTTCCCGCGGTGGTGATGGCGGATCTTCGGCTCAACGAGCCGCGCTACGCCTCCCTGCCCGGCATCATGAAGGCGAAGAAGAAGCCCGTCGAGGTCCTGGCGCTGGATGAGCTCGGAGATGCGGGGTCAACCCGGAGCCGGGTCACTGGTTTTCGCGCCCTGGAGGAGAAGCCGCCCGGGGTCCGGCTCGACACGGTAGAGGAGCTCGTTCGCGCTCTCGAGGAGAGGAAGCTTGTTTGATGTTCGCGTTTTTCCCGAGACGTTCGCGTCCGGGGTAACAGGCAGACCATGACAGATACATTAGTCGTTATCCAGGCTGCTGCGGCCGAGCTCAGCAAATCCGATCTCTCGGCTGCCGGTTTCGGCTCGCAGGCGGCCTCGGCGGCGGGCGGCGCCTACGACATTCTCCTGCTGGGGCCCATGGCCTCGTCCCTGTCTTCGACGGCGGCAGGGCTCGGGGCGCGTACAGTTTTCACCATGAGCTCCGGAGAGCTGGAGGCCTATACGGCGGAGGCCTATGCCTCCGCCGTAGAAGCCTTCCTCGAGGGGCGCTCCTGGCGCCTGGTCGCCGCGGCGACCAGCTCCTCCACGAAGGAATATTTTCCACGCCTGGCGGCGCTCCTTGACGTCCCCATGGCCAGTGACGTGCTGAAGGTCGAGAGCTCAGATTCACAGAGGGTGGTCTTTACGCGCGCGGTTTTTGTCGGCAACCTGCTGGCTACCGTCGAGCTGGAGGCGCCGCGGGCCCTGGTGACCTGCAGGGCCAGCGAGTTCGAGCCTCCCGCGGCGGCCGCCGAGCCCTCCGCGATCCATGAGGTCGAGGCTCCCTCCGAGCTGGCCCATCCGGGCAAGAGCTTTGTCGGGATCGAGGCGGCCAGCTCGGACCGTCCGGACCTGAAGGAGGCCGACATCATCGTCTCCGTCGGGCGCGGGACGCGAGGGCTCGAAGAGGGCATTCCCCTCTGCGAGAAGCTGGCCGACACCCTCGGAGCCGCTCTCGGAGCTACCCGCGCGGTTGTCGATGCGGGCTGGATGGCCAACGAGTTCCAGATCGGCCAGACCGGCAAGATCGTCGCGCCCGAGGTCTATATCGCCATCGGTCTCTCGGGATCGATCCAGCACCTGGCCGGGATGAGGAACTCAAAGACGATCGTGGCGATCAATACGGATCCCGAGGCTCCGATCTTCGATGTCGCGGATTTCGGTCTGGTGGCGGATCTCTTCGATGCCGTTCCCGAGTTGACGGCCGCATTAGAGAAACGGGGAGGCTGAATTGAGCCCGGTGGTCGCAGAAGTCGTCACACGCGAAATTCTCTGGAATGTCCCGTTCTGGGCCCGCGGGCTCATGTACCTGCTCTTCCTCGCCGCCTCGGTGGTCTGCATCCTCGGGATCGTTCGGAGGGTAAGGGCCTGGCGCTGGGGACGGGAGTCCGGCTCCGCCGTCTCCGTGGGGAAGGCCTGCGGCCGGCTCTGGCGGGATGCGATCCTCCAGGCGAGGATTTGGCGCTCGGGCACCGCCGGGCTGGCCCACGCGCTCATTTTCTGGGGGTTCGTGGTGCTCTTCATCGGCACCTGCATCGTCGCCCTGGAGGACTACGGTTGCTGGCTCCTGGGACGTGAGCATCTTTTCTTTACCGGGAATTTCTACCTGGTGGTCTCTTGCGCGCTGGAGGTCTTCGGGATTTTCTTTCTGCTCGGGCTCACCCTGGCGCTTTCACGCAGGAAGCTCTCCAGCCGCTTCCGCCCGCTGAGCCGCCGAGTCGATCTCGCTCTGCTGTGGTTGTTCCTGGTGATCGGTCTGAGTGGATTTCTTATCGAGGCCCTGCGGATCGCGGCCGCCACCGGCGGTATGGAGAGCCATC
>JAKUSY010000019.1:0-8867 GCA_022451445.1 Planctomycetota bacterium | reverse complement strand
TTCGAGCGCTGGAGCTTTGTCGGCTGGAATCTTGCCCTGGGCCTCGAGGGGCTTGACCCGGGCCTCCTCGCCGCCGTTCATCTCGGCACCTGGGTCTTTCACATGATCCTCTCGATGGTCTTTATCGCCCTGACGCCCTATTGCAAGCTGCGCCATATCTTCTTCGCGCCAGTCAATATTGCCCTGCGCGAGGACCGCAAGGCCGGCAGGTATAGCGAGGTTTCGATGGAGGAGGTCGAGGAGACCGGCCGCTACGGAGTCGGGAAGGTGTCTGACTTCACGCGCCGCCAGCTCATGAGCTTCGATGCCTGCACCGAGTGCGCCCGCTGCCAGGAGGCCTGCCCGGCGACCGCCACCGGCAAGGAGCTCTCTCCCATGAAGGTGGTGCTGGATGTCGCCGGGGCGCTTGGGCGTTCCGATGAGGGACTGCACGGTGAGGAGATCAGCCCGGAGGTTCTCTGGGCCTGCACGAGCTGCGGGGCCTGTGTGGAGGAGTGCCCGGTTCATATTGACCAGCTCGGGGCGATCGTCGACCTGCGGCGTCACCTCGTGGGGGAGGGGGAGATCCGGGGCAGCGCCCAGGCTGCGCTCAGGTCGGTCGCCGCCACAGGCAATCCCTGGGGCATGCCGCGTGAAGACCGCGCCGACTGGTCCGAAGGCCTCGACGTGCCGACCCTCGAGGAGGAGCCCTCGCCCGAGGTGCTCTTCTGGGTCGGCTGCGCCGGCAGCTACGATCGGCGCAGCCGGAAGGTCACGGTGGCCATGGTCAACATCCTGCGGGCGGCGGGGGTGCGCTTCGCCATCCTCGGCAAGGGCGAATGCTGCACGGGAGATCCCGCCCGGAGAATGGGGGATGAGTTTACCTATACCGAGCTTGCCGGGGCGAATATCGAGACCCTGTCGGCGGCGAGCTTCGAACGCATCCTGACCACCTGTCCCCATTGCTTCAATACGATTCGCAACGAGTACCCGGAGCTTGGCGGAGATTACGAGGTTGTCCATCACGCCGAGTATATCGAGGAGCTTCTTTCCTCCGGACGCCTGGAGCTTGCCGACGGCGAAGCTGTGAAGGGGTCTTTTCATGACCCCTGCTATCTCGCGCGCCAGAATGACGTGGTGGAGGCGCCCCGGGCGGTCCTGCGCTCGGCCGGCCTCGATGTGGTGGAGCCGGCCCAGTCGGGAAAAAGCGGCTTCTGTTGCGGAGCCGGTGGCGGGCGGATGTGGATGGAGGAGGATACGGGGGAGCGGATCAACTCCGAACGCTGGAATCAAATGAGGGAGACGGATCCGGAGACGGTGGCCGTGGGCTGCCCCTTCTGCATGACGATGATGACGGATGCCCGCGATGCGGCTGAGAGCTCTGTCGAGGTGCGGGACATTGCCGAGCTGGTTGCCGAGCGACTTCCCGGCTCCCAGGTCTAGGCGGCCGCCGCTCAGGAGAGGATCCGCTCGCGTTTGCTGTCGTAGAGAGCGCCGTCGTGGCGGATCGCCCGGACAGGCTCCCCCATGACCTCGACCTCGAAGTCGGATTCCGCCGTCAGCTCGGAGGGGATGTATCCGTAGGCGATCGACTGGCCGATGGTGTAGCCATAGCCGCCGCTGGTCAATACGCCGAGTACCTCTCCTCCCCGGGAGATGGTCTCGCCCCCGTTCAGGGGCCTGTATTCTTCGAGGGTAAAGCAGCAGAGCTTTCGGGAGACTCCCCGCTCTTTTGCTTCCAGGAGGGCTTCGCGGCCGATGAAGTCCCCCTTGTCGAGCGTGACGCAGAAGCCGAGCCCCGCCTCCCAGGGCGTGTAATCGGCGGTCAGGTCCGTGCTCCAGTAGCGGTAGCCCTTCTCCAGCCGGCAGGATTCGATCGCCCGGTACCCCGCGTTCTGAACGCCGAGAGTTTTTCCGGACTCCGCCAGCAGGTCATAGACCTCGGTGGCTCCGTCCATCGGCATGTGCAGCTCCCAGCCGAGCTCGCCGACGTAGGTCACCCGGAGGGCCAGTATTGTCGTATTCCCGATCCGCACCGGGTGGCAGTGGGCGAAGGGGAAGGACTCGTTGTCGAATGGGTCATCGCAGACGCTTTCGAGCAATTCTCGCGAGCGCGGGCCGCAAACGTTGATGACGGCCCGGGTGTCGGTGATGTCGGTGAGCTCGATGGATCCGCTGCTGTCGAGATGTTCGCGGATCCAGGACATGTCGTGGCCCCCGAACGCTGTGCCGGTGACGATGTAGAAGCGCTCGTCTTCGACTCTCGCGATGGTGAGGTCGCACTCGATTCCGCCGCGCTCGTTGCACAATTGCGTATAGGTCAGCCCGCCGGGGGCTTTGTCGAGGTTCGCCGCCACGAGCCGCTGGAGGAATTCGAAGCTGCCCGGGCCCGACACCTCGAGCTTGCTGAAGGGGGTCTGGTCGATCAGGGCTACGGCTTCGCGGATGGCCCGGTGCTCGGCGCCGACGGGCTCGAACCACGCCGGCTTGCCGAAGGGGTGAGTTTCGCGGGCCTCGATGCCCGGTGGCGCAAACCAATTGGCCCGCTCCCAGCCGAATTTCGAGCCGAAGACGGCTCCCTGGCCTGCGAGGCGCGTGTAGAGCGGGCTCATGCGGAGCTTCCGGCCGGATTCGTGTTCAGCTCCCGGCCAGGCGATGGAGTAATGTTTGCCGTAGAGTTCCAGGGTGCGATCCCGGACGTAGCCGAGCTCACGATGGTGTTCGCCGAAGCGGCGGATATCGACGCTCCAGAGGTCGAGGCTGGGTCGGCCCTCGAGGATCCATTCAGCGAGCATCCGTCCCGCGCCGCCGCCGGCGGCGATACCGTGGGCGTTGAAGCCCGCGCCGACGAAGAAGTTGTCGAGCTCCGGCGCGCGCCCCATGATGAAGTGTCCATCGGGGGTAAAGGATTCCGGTCCATTGATCAGCTCGCGGACGCCAGCCGTCTCCAGCAGCGGGGTGCGCTCGATCGCCAGCCGGGAGATCTGTTCGAAGTGGTCAAAATCAGGCTCCAGCAGCTGCTGGCCGAAATCACCGGGGATGCCATCGACAGACCAGGGGATCGGGTTATGTTCGTAGCCGCCCATGGCCAGGGCGCCGGCCTCTTCCTTGTAATAGACGAGCTTGTCCGGATCACGCATGGTCGGCAGGTCTGCCGGGATGTCCGGGATCTTGTCGGTGACGAGGTATTGATGCATGACCGGGATCAGCGGCACGTTGACCCCGGCGAGAGCTCCCAGCTGGCGCGACCACATCCCGGCCGCCAGGAGAACGGTTTCAACCTCGATGTCTCCCTGGTCGGTCTGTACCCCGACGACCCGTCGATCTTTTACCAGGAAGTCTTTTACCCGGATCCCGCGCTCGATGGTGACGCCGCCATCCCGGGCGCCTTTGGCCAGGGCCCTGGTGACGCTGGTGGGGTCGGCATAGCCATCGGTGGGCAGGAAGGCGCCGCCGACGATATCCTTCGGGCTCATGATCGGGAAGAGCTCAAGAGCTTCCTTCGGGCTCAGCAGCTCCATCTCGAGGCCGAAGCTCCGGGCTGTCGTGGCGCCCTTGCGGAGCTCCTGCATGCGCTCCTCGCTGCACGCCAGCCGCAGTCCGCCGACCTGCTTCCAGCCGGTAGCCTGGCCGGTCTCGGCCTCCAGGCTCTCGTACAATTCCACCGAGTGCTTGAGCATCCGGGTTACGTTGCGTGACGAGCGCAGCTGGCCGACCAGTCCCGCGGCGTGCCAGGTGGAGCCGCTGGTGAGCTCGCCCTTCTCGACCAGCAGCACATCCCGGCAGCCGGATTTTGCCAGGTGGTAGGCCGCGCTGCAGCCGACGATGCCGCCGCCGATGACCAGGACCTGCGCCCTGTCTTGCATGGAAACTGTCTCCAGTAGCCTGAGGATAAGCCGTCTCTTCGGAAACAAGAGGATACGGAAAAAAACCGGCCTGGCAAAGTCCGGATCCGCCGGGGTGGCCGGTGGCGTGGAGGGCTCGAATGAAAACGATCTCTCCCAGCGCTCCCGCCTGCTGTGGTAGGCTATCGCTCCCGTCGATCTCAACGGGATGGTCTGGATCTCCAAGTAAATTCCCAGGAGCGATTAATCGATGAGAAACAAGGCGCGCTCTCGAACGGCCGGCAGCTTGTGCATGCTTATTTTCTTTCTTTGCTTTCAGCCCGCGGCCACGGCTCTCGGCGCTGAATACCTGTGGCCTGAAGGCGCCCCGGGAGCCGTCGGCAAGGAGAGCGGCGACAAGCCCACCCTTACCGTTCACCTCGCCAGGGGCCGCGGCGCCACCGGCTGTGGTGTGATCGTATGCCCGGGAGGCGGCTATTTCATGCTCGCCGACAATCACGAGGGCAAGCAGATTGCCGCCTGGCTGAATTCCTTCGGCGTGAGCGCCTTCATCCTGCGCTATCGGCACGCGCCGCGATATCATCATCCGGCGCCGTTAAAGGATGCGCAGAGGGCCATCCGCCTGGTGCGCAGCAGGGCGAAAAAATGGAGGGTCGACCCGGCGCGTATCGGTATCATCGGATTTTCAGCCGGCGGGCACCTCGCCTCGAGCACGGGGACCCATTTTGACAAGGGCAATCCCGAGGCCAAGGATCCGGTTGACCGGGAGAGCTGCCGGCCTGATTTCATGATCCTCGGCTACCCGGTGATTTCCTTCACCGAGCCCTTCACCCATGTCGGCTCCCGTAATAATTTCATCGGAGGCAACACGGCTCTCGCGGAGCTCTTCTCCAACGAGAAGCAGGTCACAGCCCAGACACCGCCGACCTTCCTCTTGCATACCAGCGAGGACCGAGTCGTTCCTCCGCAGAACAGCGTTGTTTTCTACATGGCCCTGCTGAAGGCGGGGGTTCCCGCCGAGCTGCATATCTACGAGAAGGGTCCCCACGGAGTCGGCCTGGCAAAGAAGCGGCCGGGTATTTCCGGCTGGCCGGCCAGCTGCCAGGCCTGGCTTGGGGAGGGCGGCTTTCTCAAGAAGAAACGGTAGGGGCCGGGAGGCCCTGTTGGCTGAAAAGTTATTGGAGAATCATGAGATGAACTCGAAAGTTGGAATGAGTCGTACGCGCTGTTGCCCCGGTTCGCTATGGGCCGCGGCGCTCTTCCTGTTTTTCATGGGCGCTCCGCTGGCGGCGGAGGAGCTCTGGACACCGAAGCACCTGGCGAAGTTGCGCTCGATTGTTTCGGCGAAGGTCTCGCCGGATGGAAAGAGCCTGGCGTACCTGCTGGCGATTCCGCGAAAGCTCATGGCTGAGGACAGCGGCGGCTCCTGGACTGAGCTTCACCTCCTGAAGGATGGGCAGCACACGTCTTTCATCACGGGCAAGGTCAACATCGGCACGATTCGCTGGCCGCCGGATGGGAAGTCGATCTCCTTTCTCAACAAGAAGGATGGCGACAAGACGCGGGCGCTCTACCTGATCCCTGTAAATGGCGGGGAGTCGCGCAAGGCCTGCGATACCAAGCTTTCCGTTTCATCCTACGCCTGGAGCCCCGATGGCAAGAGGGTCGCCTTTCTCTCTTCGAGCGAGCTGGAAGAAGACAAGAAAAAGAAGAAGTTCAAGGACAAGGGCTTTATCCCCCTCGTCTACGAAGAAGAATGGAAGCCATCCCGGGTGTGGATTGTCGATGTCAACGTCGATGGCTCCGGGGAGCCGGAGGCCCTCGATCTTCCCGGTTCGGCGAGCTCGCTGAGCTGGAGCCCGGACGGCTCCCGCCTGCTTCTCGCCCTGGCGCCGACGTCGCTCGTCGATGATTTTTATATGAATCGTCGGCTGCGTGTTATTTCTGTTGAAGGCGGCAAGGTGGAGACCGAGCTGGCGAACCCCTGCAAGCTCGGGGATACGGCCTGGAGCCCGGATGGTAAACACATCGCGTTTATTACGGCCGAGGATCCCAATGATCCGAGTGCGGGAAGGATCTGGGTGGTTCCTGCCACGGGCGGCAAGCCGGTGGACGTGCTGCCGGAGTATCTCGGCGAGGTATCGGCCATCGGCTGGCTCGATAATTCACGGATCATCTATGTCGGTGATGTCGGCACGGTGACCGAGATTGCCGAGGTGGGTCTCGATGGTAAGAACAGGAAGACACTTCTCGAGCCGGGCCCGGAGATCTGGAAGGGCTTGTCGATCGCCTCCGTCGGCGATTCTCATTCGATTGCCACGCTTGGCAACAGCGCGACCCATCCGGGGGAGGCGTTCCATTGGACCGTGGGCAAGGGCGGGCCCGAGCGCAAGACCGACAGCAATTCCTGGCTCGAGGAGATGCGTTTCGCGAAGCAGGAGATCGTCCGGCACAAGGCGCGCGATGGCCTGGAGCTCGAGGGCATCCTCATCCGCCCTCTCGATGAGAAGAAGGGCCAGCGCTACCCGCTGATCCTGACTGTTCATGGCGGCCCCGAGGCCCATATGCAGAACGGCTGGCTGTCGCGCTATTCCTACGCCGGGCAGGTCGGCGCGGCGCGCGGCTTCGCGGTCTTCTATCCCAACTACCGGGGCTCAACCGGCCGAGGCGTCAAGTTCTCGAAGCTCAGCCAGGCGGACGCCGCCGGCAAGGAGTTCGACGACTACGTGGACGCGGTCGACCATCTCATCGAGATCGGGCTGGTGGACAAGGCGAAGGTCGGCATCACCGGCGGCTCCTACGGCGGCTACGCCTCGGCCTGGGGCGCCACCTATTATTCACACCGCTTCGCCGCCAGCGTCATGTTCGTCGGCATCAGCGACAACATCTCCAAGGTCGGCACGACCGACATTCCCTACGAGATGTACATGGTTCATCATCGCAAGTGGCTCTGGGATGACTGGAAGTACTTCCTCGAGCGCAGCCCCATCTACCACATCAAGAAGGGCCGGACACCGACGCTGATCCTGCATGGCAAGGACGATCCGAGGGTCCACCCGGGACAATCGATGGAGCTCTTCCGCCATCTCAAGACGCTGGGAAAGGTTCCCGTCCGGCTGGTTTTCTATCCGGGCGAAGGACACGGCAATCGCAAGTCCGCGGCCCGCTACGACTACAACCTCCGCCTGCTTCGCTGGATGGAGCACTATCTCAAGGGCCCCGGCGGCAAGGCTCCGGACAAGGACCTCGACTACGATATCGAGGAGCCGAAGCCCAAGGAGCGTGTTGCGAGCAACCCCTGATGTTTTTTCCGGTGGCCGCTTTTCCTGGTCCCGAAGCTCCAGGGCATGACGGCCGGCACCCGCGCGCACCCCGGGACCGGCAGCCTTTTTGAGACGGGCTGTTTCCCGCGGCTGCTCAGGCGGGGTTTTCCGTTTCGCACCCGAGCTCTTCTTCGACCACGTGGCAGGCGAACTGGTGGTCATCTGATTCGACTGTGAGCGGTTCTACGGTGTCGCAGAGTCCCTTGACGGCGAGAGGGCAGCGCGGATGGAAGCTGCAGCCCTCGGGAGGCGCGATCGGGGAGGGTACGTCTCCCTGCAGCACGATACGCTCGTGCTCGATGGTGGGGTCGGGCTTGGGTACGGATGAGAGCAGGGCCCGGGTGTAAGGGTGGAGAGGGTTGGAGAAGAGCTCCGAGGTTTTTGCCAGCTCGACGATCTTTCCGAGGTACATGACGGCGACCCGGTCGCTGATGTGCTCGACGACCGAGAGGTCGTGGGCGATGAAGAGGTAGGCGATGCCGAACTCTTCCTTGAGGTCGGCGAGCAGGTTGATGATCTGGGCCTGGATCGACACGTCGAGGGCGGAGATCGCCTCGTCGCAGACGATGAACTCGGGGTTGAGCACGAGCGCGCGTGCGATGCCGACGCGTTGCCGCTGTCCGCCGGAGAATTCATGAGGGTAGCGGTCGAGAATATTGCGCGGCAGCCCGACCTTCTCGAGAACCTCGGCGACCATGCCGTCGCGCTTTTTCTTTTCACCGATATTGTGGATGTCGAGGCCCTCTCGGATGATCTTGCCCACCGTCATGCGCGGGTTCAAGGATGCGTAGGGGTCCTGGAAGATGATCTGGAGCTTCTTTCGCAGCGGCCGCATCTGGCCGCTATTGAGAGGGGTAATGTCATTTTCCCTGTAAACGATTCTGCCGCCGGTGGGGTCGAGCAGTTTGAGGATGGTGCGCCCGGCGGTCGTTTTGCCGCAGCCGCTTTCACCGACAAGCCCGATGGTTTCTTTTTCACCGATCGAGAAACTCACGCCGTCCACGGCCTTCACGTGGGCCGTGACCCTGCGCAGGAGTCCTTTGCGTACCGGGAAGTATTTCTTCAGGTTCTCGATCCTGATCAACTCAGTCATCGCCGCCTCCCTCGAGCACATCGCAGGCCGCCGAGTGATCCGTCGCCAGGGTTCTGAGACCGGGCTCGCTCTGGCGGCAGCCATCGATCGCCAGCTCGCAGCGTGGCCAGAATTTGCAGCCGGTGGGGAAGTTCAGCGGGTCAGGCACCGTGCCTTCGATGGTCTGCAGGCGGCCGTCGGCGTTTCCCCCGAGGCTCGGCAGCGAGTTGAAGAGACCCCTGGTATAGGGATGGAGCGGGTTGGCGAAGAGCTCCCGGGCCGGGGCCTTCTCGACGATTCGCGAGGCGTACATCACCACCACATCGTCGGCGATCTCCGCCACCACCCCGAGGTCGTGGGTGATGAAGAGCACCGAGAGACCGCTGTCGGTCTGCAGCTCCTTGAGCAGCTCGAGGATCTGGGCCTGGATGGTAACGTCGAGGGCGGTGGTCGGCTCGTCCGCTATGAGGAGATCAGGCTCGGTAACGAGCGCCATGGCGATGAGCGCCCGCTGGCGCATTCCGCCGGATAGCTGGTGGGGGTATTCGTCCTCGCGCTGCTCGGCGGCGGGGATCTTGACGCGCTTGAGCATCGAGATGGCCTTTTTGCGCGCCTCGAACTTTCCGACGTTCTGATGGGAGAGGATGG
>JAKUSY010000189.1 GCA_022451445.1 Planctomycetota bacterium | reverse complement strand
GATCGCCCGGGTAAGGGGGAGACTGATCCTGGAGCCGACACCGTAACCGCCGCCGGTCCAGCCTGTGTTGACCAGCCAGACGCTGGAGCCAAACTCGCGGATCTTCTCGGCAAGCATCTCAGCGTACTTCGTCGGGTGCCAGACCAGGAAGGCGGCGCCGAAGCAGGCCGAGAAGGTGGCCTCGGGCTCGGTCACGCCCACCTCCGTGCCGGCTACCTTGGCTGTGTAGACGCTGATAAAGTGATACATGGCCTGCGCGGGGTTAAGCTTGCTGACCGGGGGTAGAATTCCGAAGGCGTCGCAGGTCAACAGCACCACGTTGCTGGGATGGGAGCCGACGCAGGGCACCTTGGCGTTCGGAATGAACTCGATCGGATAGGAGCAGCGAGTGTTCTCGGTCAGCGAGGTGTCGGTATAGTCGACCTCCCGGGTGCGCTCATCAAATACGACGTTCTCGAGGATGGATCCGAAACGAATCGACTGGTAGATCTCCGGCTCACTCTCGGGTGAGAGATCGATGCACTTGGCGTAGCAGCCGCCCTCGATATTGAAGACGCCATCCTCCGACCAGCAGTGCTCATCATCTCCAATGAGCTTGCGCTCGGAATCGGCGGAGAGGGTGGTCTTGCCGGTTCCGGAGAGCCCGAAAAAGAGTGACACGTCACCCGCGTCGCCCTCGTTGGCGCTGCAATGCATCGAGAGGACTCCAGCCCTGGGCATCAGGTAGTGCATCAGGGTGAAGACGCCCTTCTTCATCTCACCGGCGTACTCGGTACCCAGGATCACCATCTCGTTGCGTTCGAAGCTGAGCGCGACACTGGTGGTGGTATCGACCCCCTCCACCGAGGTGTCGGCCCCAAGACTCCCGGCGTTGTAGATCGTGAAGTCCGGATCGCCGAACTCGGCCAGCTCTTCATCCGATGGCCGGATGAGCATATTGTACATGAAGAGGGCGTGGTAGGCCTGGGAGCAGATCACCCGGACCTTGAGCCGGTACTTCGCATCCCAGCCGGCAAAACCGTCCACCGTGTAAAGCCTCGGCTGGGCCGCGAGAAATTCGCGGGCGGCAGCGAGGTTTGCCTCGAAGCTCGACTCTTCCAGCGCGACATTGACCGAACCCCACCAGACGTCGCCCTCGCTGGCGGGATTTCTAACTACCCGCTTGTCCTTGGGTGAGCGTCCAGTCTTGGCGCCTGAATTGGCCGCGAGAGCGCCTGTCGAATTGATCCTGGCGCCTTCGAGGGAAACGCCGAGCTCGTAAAGCTTCGCCGGACGCAAATTCGTATACTCTTCTTCAAGGTGAAGTTCTTGATCCTGATCGCCCATTATTCTAGCTGTCGACAGCTCCCTGATACCCTGTGGATTACCCGCTACCTCTCCTGTCCGGAACGTCACCGGAAGATAGAAACCTCCCCACCATAAGGACTTAGACCGGAATAATCAAGTCCCTGCGTAAGCGGTTTCTCTATTTCGCGGAAAAAACGTCCGCAACGGCGGCTGGGCTAAGGATGAACGGTAAAGCTGGAGAGCTGCTGCTGCTTCACATAGGTCCCGGTAATATCAAGCGACTCCGAGTTTCCCTCCCGGCCGTACTCGCTCAACCAGCGCTGGCTGCGCTCGAAGTAGGTCTCGAAATCCTCCTGCGACATCTCATGGGCGCTGTAATGCTCACGGCGAACGGTGAAAACCCGGCAGAGCGGCTCTCCCCTCGATATGCGGATCTTTTCCTCCCCCGGATCCAGGTCCAGGACGCAATGCCAGGGGTAGGAGGCCGGGTACCAGTCGGTGTCCACCAGGGCGCTCAGCACCCTGAAGGGTCTCGACAGGTTGGGAATGTCGCTGAAATAGAGCAGCTCGTTACTTTCGGTTCGCATGAAGAGAAAAGTAGAGACCTTGACCTGGGTTTTGATCTCGGGATACACCTCCGAAGAGATAACGTGGTGCAGCATCTGGTCCTGCTCCCAGAACCAGGCGTTTTCCTGCGTCAGGGGGACGCCCGCCTCATCATCCCCGGCGCTGTATACCCAATCGCTCTCCAGGGTAAGAGGCGTATCGAGATGCCACCCCTCCTCGTGGAGGCTGAACTCCAGGTCGCCCGGGCAGAGCAGATCCCAGCCGAAGGAGTTGGCGGCCCGCATCGGTGGACACTCCTCCGGCCACCCCTTGCCGGGCGGGCTCTTGTGGTAAGCGCCGCGGGCGGGAGAGGGCGTGGGAACCTCGGAACAGAACTTGTAGTAGTGGAGCATCTCAGCCCTCCTGGGAATGTATGCGACTGGAAGACCGACCTGAACCGGCAGTCCCGCCCGAAAACCTACCCGCTCACGACAGTCCATGCGAGCAAGAAGCCGCGCCGCTCGGCTCGGCTTTATTGCAGCCGGCAGCCGCTTTGCTACACTGTCAAGACCATGATGAACAAAGGCACCTTCTCAAACCTGGCATCCGGGGCCATGCTTGTCACCGCGCTGGCCCTGGGGGCCGCTGATACGGCCCCGGGGATACGTGAGGTGCTCCTCTCCGTGGGACTCTTCGCGTTCAGTGGCGGCATTACCAACGCCCTGGCGGTGAAGATGCTCTTCGACCGGATCCCCGGGCTGGTAGGATCGGGAGTCATCCAGCATCGCTTCACCGAGATCCGTGAAGAGATCAAGCGCCTCATCCTCGATGAATTCTTCACCGAGGAGAACCTGGAGAGGTTCCTCCGTGAGAGGTCCCGGGATATCGACCTGCTCTCCTACGTCAAGGGACCTGGAGGAGCCAACCCCGCGGTAGCCTTTGTCGAAACGCAGTGGGGCCAGCTGACCAGCCCGGAGCTCCTTGATCCCCTGCTGGAGGAACAGGTGGAGAAGACCCTCGAGAGCTCGACCCTCGGCGGACTGCTCAGCCTCATGGGGAGAGACACGATCCTGGACATCGTCAGGACCTTTGTCGAATCTTTCACAGGAGCCCTCAAGAAAAAGGTCCTCGAAAAAGCCGCCGACTTCTCCGCCAGTCCTTCCGAGCTCGGCCTCGAGCTCGATGAGAGGCGCCTGGTCTCCGACATCCGCCGCGAAGTGGACGGCCTGCTCGAGAGCCGCCTCGAGAGCCTGAGCCCCAGACAGGTAAAGCGCATCATAGAGGACGTCATCAGAAAACACCTCGGCTGGCTGGTCGTCTGGGGTAACGTATTCGGCGGCCTGATCGGCCTCGTCGCCTACCTGCTCAGGGACACCCTTCCCTGAGCCGCGAGGTGGACGGAGCCCGGGATAAGATCACGGGCACAGCCCCGGGGAGGAGGAGAAGGGAGGCGAGAGGACCACGTCACCCTGGAACAGGTACCTCAACAGGATGATCGGATCGGAGATGTCGAAGTGCTCGTCAACGTTTACATCGAGAGCCGGCAGGCAGACCTCCGTTGTGAGATCACCCAGGAAGAGGCTGCCGAGCATCAGGATCGGGTCAGAGATATCAAGCTCCCCGTCACCGTTGGAGTCCCCTCGAACCCAGAAGCTGCTCGCCCGGGTATAGAAGAAGCCCGCCTCATCCAGGTAGCAGCCCACATCAGTGCAGACCTCGACGCTGGCCGGTCCCTCGGCTTCGCAGGCCGGCGCGTACACCTGTATCGACTGCCCATCGGCCAGCAATTCAAATTCCGCATCGCGGCCGCAGACACGAACTGCGTTGACTCCATTGGCAAAGTGCCTTCCGACGATGTAGAAAATCCCTCCGGGCGGACCGCGCCCGTTCACGTAGTCAACGATAACGGGAAGCTGGGTATCGGTTACCTCGGTCTCGAGATCCCGGGTCTCCAGCACGAGCTCGGCGATCCCCGCGCCCAGCATCCTGTTTTCCAGCCGCAGCGGACCCTCGCGCTCGGCGAAGCGCACCCTTGTCGTACCCGGCCGTTCGGCGGTGACCCGGTACCGGAGCCTCGTCACCTCGAGATCCTGCGAAACCGGGAGCTCCGACGCTCCACTGCCATCCATATCGCAGACAAAGATACAGGATATGGTTCCCGCCGTCTCGTCTACGGACACCTGCAACCAGTCGATCTCGACATCGAGAGGCGATACCGGGTCCCTGAAGCCCAGGTATTCACCTTCGTAGCCCAGGGCGATACTTCCGGCGGTGATCGGGATCTCCTCGCTCCGGCAATAAACGCTCAGCGTACCCTCCCCTCCGATATTGGGCTGCGGCTCAATATCTACCCAGGCCGAGGCGCTCCCCTCGGCAGGGGGAACGACCGGCACCGGCACCTCGTCGGTGCCCACCTCCAGCAGCTCGGCGCTGAAAAAGAGTGACCTGTCGGTACGCGAGCGGTTGTAGACCTCGATCGCCAGGACGTTTTCGCCTTCCCGCAGGGAATCCCGGCAGAGAAAGACATCCTCGGCGATGCCGCCGCGATGGTAGCGGGCGAAGGTGGACGAGGGGACGACGTAGCCGGGCTCTCCAAGGCCCCTGCGAGCGACCTCCATGCCGTTGATATAGGCTATGAAGCCGTCATTGTAATCGATCCGCAAGAGAAGAGAATTCCCGGTGGCGGGTTCGCTGACATCAAAGGCATGCCTGGCGTAAAAGATCCTTCGCTGGGTCAGGAGAATGGTGAGCTCCGTTGCGAGTTCCGTCGCGGCTCCAAACCCGATCCCCGAGGCTCCCTGGTCCCACTCGCCCGCGGCGAAGGCCGGCTGGCGCCAGTCCTCCCCCGGATTGGCCTTGGAATACCAATAGCCCCAGGAGGAGCCCGCCGGGATGAGGGTCGCCACCCTCTGCAATCCGCAGTCAAGCTCATCAGGGGTCGGATCCACCCCCGGCCGGGCGAAGGGAGCCGGCGGCGGCGAGCCCTCCACGAGGGCCTCGAGGAAAGCGCTGACATCCTGCGGATCGAGGATCCCATTATCATTGAAGTCCGCCGCATCCGGACAGGGCAGGGAGAGCCTCTCCCGATGCACCCGCAGGAGGGTAAGCGCGTCCTTGAGATCAACCGATATATCGCTGCCGGGCGAGCCCTCGACCAGGTCGCCGCGCGTAAACATCCCGCCTGGCAAGGCCAGCTCGTCGGCGGTGCAGAACGGCTGCTGGCGCAGACGGCTGGTCTGGTGGATCGGAGCGGGATTGCCCTCGTTGCTGGTGAAGAAATCGAGGTCCTGGAGATCAAAGCAGATAGATTCGCTCTTGGGCTCAGCCGCGCCCGCGTTGGGAAGTATGATGCGGGGCTGGTTGAAGATCGATTCGAAGCGCGCTCCTTCAGGTAGCCGGTATTCCTGGACCGCGGGAAAGGTCCGCACCAGCATGCGACGGCCATCCTCGGAAAGATCCGCCGCTGTTACCAGGCCGCCGATATTCATGGTGGCGATCCGCACGAGCGTCTGCACGGCGGCGCCGGCAGCGCTGCTTGGGAAACGGTACACGCCGGCCGGGCCATTGACCTTGGTGATGATATAGAGCGCCCCCGTAGACGGGTGAACGATCAAGGACTCGTTGTTGTAGGTCCCCGTTGGATAGCGAAAGCGAATCGGCTCCGACCTCTCCGCGACCAGGGCCTGGTTGAGATTCGTGGACGGCAGGCTGGGCTCAGGCAGGCGCCAGATCACCAGCTGGGTGCGATTGAGAGCGTTGTTGCCGGTGTCGGCGATGAAGAGGTAGGTGCGGTCGCGATCGGGGCCGGGACCGGTGGCTATATCCTCGTAGTCGGTATTGCTGGCGCCGGGAAGATCGACCTCCGCCACCAGGGCTCCGTCTTTCCTGATCGCGAATAAACGAGCGGCATCCTTGGAGTCATTGTGGATCCAGAAATAGTCCGGCCGCCCGGTGATGGGTACCATTCCGGACACTTCGTCTATCCTGGCATCACTGATAGTTCCGACGCGAACCGGCCGCGCGTATTCCTGCGCCCACACGCTCCCCTGCCGCCAGGATGCGATCCATACCAGCAGCAGGCAGGAAATGCGAACGATACGGCCGAACCACCTCGAGTAGGTGTCTGGCAACATCTCAATCCCTCCCTGAACCACAAGTATGAAGGAGTTTCCCGGCAGGTTCACCTGATTTCCAGAAACACCGGGATCGCTGAGCCTAGGCTTTACAGGAACGTGCTCTGTTTACACTTCGAAATCCCGGCTAAACCACTCCATGGGCAGTAACGAAACCCATACCCCGCCAGGCAGGTTTCCCTGTTTCAGTCTTCATCTTCTTCTTCGTCGTCGTCATCTCGACGATCGCCATCTTCTCCGCCTTCTACCGGAACCTTGATGTTACCTAGATCCCCTCCGGCATTACCGCAGCTGAGATACAGTGAGCAC
>JAKUSY010000188.1:4302-6307 GCA_022451445.1 Planctomycetota bacterium | reverse complement strand
ATCCCCGACATCCACTCCAACAACAGGAACCTCACGGCTCTTGGCGAACGTCTGGCGATCAATACCGTGGTCCAGGGTAGCGCGGCGGACATGATCAAGCAGGCCATGGTCAATCTCCACGAGAGAATAGGCCGGGAAGAGCTCGATATGCGGCTCCTGCTCCAGGTCCACGATGAGCTTGTACTCGATGCGCCCGAAGACAAGGTTGATGAATACAGCTCGATTGTCCGAGAGGAGATGGCCGGCGCCATAGAGCTGGATGTCCCGGTGAAGGTCGACGTGGCCTGGGGAAAGAACTGGCTGGAGAGCAAGTAGGGCGCCGCCCCGGCAAGCTTCCCAACCGCTCCCAGTCCCTCCTTTTCACCCCGTAGATGGGACCTGGGAGTGCCGATAACCATAAATCGGCGTGTTATCCGCCCCCGCCCTCCGGATGGCTTCAAGAGCACCCTCCCGGCACACCGATATTGTCAATGTACAGGGTACTGAGTCCAGTGGTCAAAGCGGTGCCGAAGACGACTCTCCGGGATTTCCATTGAACTTCCCGGGAGCCGCGAAAGACGCCGGGTGGCCGTGAAATACCAGGAATCATTTCAAAGGTCTGAAAAAATAAGGAAACAGGGTCATGTTTAATTCTCTTTCGCGCGTGCATATTGCCGCAATCTCATCGGTTCTCGCGGTTCTCGCCATCCTGGTGGTGACCTTCACCTTCAACGAGCCCAGCTCGGCGAAGAAATCGAAACCGGCAGCCAGCGCCCCTGAGAACACCACTGCTATCGAACTGCCCGAGCTCACCTTTGGTGTCTACACCTCCGACAAGCCGACGGAGATGCGCAAGAAATTCAGGCCGATGCTGCGCTACATCGAGGACCAGATCGCTGAGCGGATCGAGGACGCGCCTGAAATCAAGCTGGTCGTCTACAACTCCTACCAGCTTGCCCTGAAGGCCTTCATCAACGATGAGGTCGACTTCGTACGGTTCGGACCGGCGTCCTACGTAATCGCCAAGCAGAAGAACCCGGAGGTCCGGCTCCTGGCAATCGAAGAGAACAAGGGAAAGAGGCGCTTCAACGGCATCATCCTGGTGCGGGAAGACAGCCCCTTCGGCACCCTCGCCGACCTTCGCGGCAAGAGCTTCGCCTTCGGCGATGAGAACAGCACCATCGGCCGTTACCTTTCGCAGGCCGAGCTCGTCGAGGCGGGAGTTACCGCCCGTGATCTCGAGAGCTACGACTATCTCGGCCGTCACGACAAGGTGGTCGCCGCGGTACTGCACGGCAAGTATGACGCCGGCGCCGCCAAGGAGAGCACCTTCGCCAAGTACAAGGAACAGGGCCTGCGTGAGCTGAAGGCCTTCGACAATGTCACCAAGCCCTGGGTAGCCCGCGGAGGCATCGCCGAGGAACACTTCATCGCCCTGCAGAATGTTCTTCTCAATACCAAGGATCCCGATGTGCTCAAGGACTTCTCAAAGAGTCTCTCGGGTTTCGCTCCTTGCGAAGACAGCGAGTACGACTTCGTCCGCGAGGGTATGGAGCGCTCGAGGGGTTTCTTCAGCAAGCCCGAAGATGAGGCTGCCTCAAACACCCCCTGAGAGAAGGAGCCCGGGAAGAGCTCGCCGGGTTCTCTCGGTTGGCGGCAAACCGATGAAAAAGCTCAGCAACAGGATAAGAACCGGTGTACTCGGGAGCCTCGTGGTCACCTCTATCGTGGCCATCGGCCTGATCTTGCACAGCGAGCACCAGATCCTGCGTGAGAATCTCGACCACAACGGCAACAACCTCTCCCGGATCGTTGCCGCCGGTTGCCTCGAATCGCTTATAGAAGACGACTACCCCTACATCGAGACCTATATCGAGGAGGCGGCGAAGGACAACCCTTATGTCTCCTATATCGAGGTCAGGAAGCGCGCCGATGGAGAGCAGAAGCGGGTCGCACACTTTGGTGAAAAACCCCTGCAGGATAAAGACGGAGTCGAGATCTTCGCCGCCCCGGTTCAGATGCAGGA
>JAKUSY010000188.1:0-4292 GCA_022451445.1 Planctomycetota bacterium | reverse complement strand
GCGAGGAGGCCAGGCCGACGGCATCGGAGACGTAGAGGTGGGGCTCTCGACGGAACGCCTCGAGAAGCTCCTAGCAGACAGCACCTGGCAGCTGCTCCTGGGTGCAGCCCTGACCTTCGCCATGCTGGCGCTCGTCCTGGGAAAGGTGCTGCGCCGCAGCGTACTCGATGTTGTCGATGCCCTCAGCGAACACGCCAGCCGCATCGGTAGCGGAGATCTCGAGTCTCCCGTCGAGCCGACCACGGATGACGAGCTCGGCGGGCTCGCCTTGGCCATGAACGAGATGCGCGACAGCCTCAAGGGGTCGTACGAAGAAATCGAGCGTGAGATCAAAGAGAAAACCGAGGCGATGCTGGTGGCCCAGCAGGCGGACAAGGTCAAGTCCCAGTTCCTGGCGAACATGAGCCACGAGATCCGCACCCCGATCAACGGCGTCCTGGGCTGCCTCGAGCTGGCGCTCGAGACCGAAGAGGCCATCGCCCCCCAGGAGGAGGAGCTGCTGGGCGAGGCGAGAACCTGCGCGCAGTCACTGCTGGCTCTCGTCGATGACATTCTCGATATCGCGCGGATAGAGTCGCGCAGCATGACCTTCGAGCTCGCCCCGATCAACCCGGTGGCCACCCTCTCCGGATTTGAGGGCAATTGGAGAAAGAAGGCCGCGGGCAAAGGACTGGAGCTGGACCTGCGCCTCGATCCGGAGCTGGACCTGGTGATGTACACAGCCCCCGCTGAGTTCCAGCGCCTGGTTGGAAACATCGTCGATAACGCCATCAAGTTCACCGACCAGGGTTCGGTTCGTATCGAGGCAGGCAGGATCGAGGGAGTCGAGCCCGCCAGGATGGTGATCGATGTCCGCGATACGGGCGTGGGAATCCCACCTGAAAAGAAGGAAGAGATCTTCCTGCCCTTCACCCAGGATGACAATTCCTCCACCCGTGAATACGGCGGCGCCGGGCTCGGCCTCAGCGTCTCGAGACAGCTCGCACGCCTTCTCGGTGGAGACATCACCGTATCCAGCCGGCCGGGGAAAGGTTCAACCTTCACCATCTCCCTGCCGCTGGATTCGAGGCGGTCCCGCCAGAACCTCTCCCTGCACCAGGACGCCACAGCCGGCTGAGACGGCAGAATGCGCTTTTCTGCCCATCCGATGGTCCGGTAAGGCATCTCTAATTCCCATAAACTCTGTTTTTTAAAGAGTTTGTCGGATCACTTTTCGCCTTTGCGAAACGCTGTGTTCAACTAACTGTCCTGCTCAAAATCAGGACAAAGAAAAGAAGCAGCGCCCTGTGGCGGTTCGCACGCACCCGGAAACGGGAGAACGGCCGGACCTCGCCGCGGGATCGGCATTTCACGACATGAAACTTTACTGAAGCACGAAACTTCAAAGCTGGCTCCGGCATCCGAAGACGCCGGAGAATATCCCGGGGCAATGTGGGAGATCGAGACCGGACCTGGAGCGGATCCGGCCTCCCGGGCCACGAAACGCAGGTGACAAATTGACTGAACCGGCCCTGAAAAATACGAAAACCGGACCCTCCGCGCCCTCGCGCGGCGAACCGAAGGTCCTCGATGGCCTCGGAGCAGGGGCGGTTGTATGGGCGCTGGGAATCAACCTCTTTACCTGCGTGCCGCTTCTGGCCATCCCCTCTCCTGACGTGGTGATAGGTATTTTCGCCAGCGCCGGCCAGATCCTCGGACTCCTGGCGGTCTCCATCGGGGGCATCCTCTTCGCCCGCAAACGGCGAAAAGCCCACCTGGATCCCGGAGGCCAGCCATCAAAAACAGGGATCCCCTCATGGGCCCTGAAGCTCCTCCTGGCCCTGCTGGTGGTTTCGATCACGGCCAACATCCTCCAGTACTGCAGAAAAATAGACAATGACAATGAGCGCCTGGGAAGAAACCTCCTGCGTCCCTCGGTGGAGAACGGAACCACGAAGGAAGACAGCGACCTGGAGACCCTCTCCTTCAGCCGGCAGCAGAAGCACCCGCGGGGCCTGGACACCAAGGAGCTTGCCGAGCTGCTCAGGAACCCGGGGCTCGCCCTGATCGATGTACGAGAACCTGAAGAGATCGAGATGGGGCGCATCAAGGATGCCGTGGCGATACGCTACCCTGACCTGAAGAGCGACCCCGGGCAGCTCCCCGGAAAAGAGACCCGGACCGTGCTGCTGTGCTATTCAGGTAACCGCAGCTCAGAGCTCTGCAACGATTTCTCGGAGATCGGTTTTGATTGCAACTTTCTCATCGGGGGCTACGAGAAATGGATCAAGGAGGGGCATCCCCTGCTGGGCGGCGATGTTGATCTGGGCAATCGCCGCGATCTTCCCGGGTTCGCCAATAAGGGAAAGTTGCTGGACACAAGAAACGTCAAACGGCTCGTCAACGCGCACGAGGCCGTGTTCGTCGATGTCCGCTACGAAACCGACTTCCAGCACGAGCACCTGCCCAAGGCCATCAACATCCCTATCAGGAAGCTGACGACCGGAGAGCTCAAGACCGCCCTCGAGGAACGGATTCCTCCTGGAGCACCCATCATCACTCTCGGCTATGACAAGCGCAGCTCCTTTTACTCCCTGGTCATGGGGCTCAAGCTCAGCCGCAGGGGGCATGAATTCCTGGGCCGCTATACCGTGCCCCATGAATATTTTGAGGCAACAGCCGCCCTGCCTCATGCGCTGCAGTGGAAACGGGCGCACCAGGGAGATCTTCTCAGCTACCTCTCCACTCCCTTCAGGCTGGCTATCGAATGGCTGCGAGGAATATTCGGCCATCTCGCGATCGCCATCATCCTGAGCGTCCTGCTGCTGAGAATCGTCCTCCTGCCACTGTCGCTGAAGATGGAAAAGGACCAGGTTGTCTCGAGAAAGCTCGAACCGCGGCTCGCCGAGCTGAAAGAAAAGCTCGCCGATGACCCTGAGCGTCTCCTGCGCGCCATCAGCTCCCTGCGCAAAAGAAGCGGCATCACACCGGTAGCCAACCTGCTGACGACCGGTCTGCAGGTCATCCTCATGCTTCTTTTCTGTAACGCCATCAACTCCATCGGCTCCTCGAGCAGTGAGACTCTCGGCTGGATACCCAACCTCTCCGCCCCCGACCCCCTGCTCCTCCTGCCCATCGGCCTCGGCGCCGCGGTGCTGGCGCACGTGGCTCTCAGCGCGGGTGGCTCATTGAAGAGGAGGTTGTTGATGGGCGGCGCCCTCGCGGCCCTTCTTTGCAGCATCAGCTACAACTTCAGCGCCGCCGTGAACTTCTACCTGGCGCTCAGTATCGGCACAAGCCTCCTGCAGACCCTGCTGCTCGGACGCATCCTCGAGACGAAGAAAGACCGTGACACGACCACGCCGAAGAAGGCGCTCGAGAGTTCCCGCTCCGTGGTCGAGCTTGGCGATGCTTCCCACCACCCCGGCTGCGGCAATAAGGCCGCCCGGCTGGGTGTCATGATCCAGGCGGGATTACCCGTACCGGGCGGCTTCGTGCTGACGGCTGAATTGCTCGAGAGCCTCGGCGAAGACTTCGAGCTCCCGGCCACCCTGCTGGAAGAGCTCCTGGAAGCCTGGGAGGAAGCGGAGATCGAAAAGGCCGCCGTACGCAGCTCGGGCCTGAACGAAGACGGCTCCGGCAAGAGCTATGCCGGTATCTTCGACTCGGCGCTGAATGTCAAATGGAGTGGGCTCTACGAGGCGCTGCGAACAGTCAGGAATTCATTGAACGGTGGACGGGTAAGTTCCTACGGCCTCGCGGCCACGGAGCGAGGCGGCATCGTCGTTCAAAAGATGGTTGCCGCCGAATACGCCGGGGTGTTCTTCACCGAACACCCGACCGAGACGGGGAGCATGCTGATCGAAATGGTCGAGGGACTGGGCGAGGCGCTGGTCAGTGGGACAACCACGCCATCCTCTTTCCGTTACGGCCGCTTCAGCGGCTGTGAGCTCGATGAGCATCGCTCCCCGATCGACCTCGCTCCCCTGCTCGAGCTTGGCGTTCGCATAGAGAAACTCTTCGGCGCGCCCCAGGACATCGAGTGGGCCTACGCGGACGGTCATTTCATCATTCTCCAGGCCCGGGACGTCACCACGAGGATCACCCCGGAAAATGGTGACAAGCCGCGAGCGGCCTTCGAGCTTGAGCGAAGGCGCCTTCTCGAGCTGGCGGCTGAGACCGGAGAACTCGACGCCTCCGAGACGGTCTTCTACCAGAACGGGCTCTCGGAGCTCCTGCCGCGGCCAACCCCCCTGAGCCTCTCCCTCATGCAGTCTCTGTGGGAGCCGGGCGGCAGCACCGAGCTCTCCTGC
>JAKUSY010000187.1 GCA_022451445.1 Planctomycetota bacterium | reverse complement strand
CACGTGGCATGGGTTTTCGAGCTCCGAACGGGTGTCGGCAGGCCCCGCCAGCTTCCACAACACCACGTTCTCGTACCCCGGTACCAGGTCGGACTGGCCCGTGGCGAGACCGGGTAGAGGGGCCGGTGGAAGCAGTGCGAGGGACCCGTACCCGGCGATGTTTCTCACAGGCAGGGACTGGCCCGGGCGGCTGAGGTGCTGGCGAACTTTAAGCAGGAACTTTTCGGAATTCTCTGCGGCGGCTGTGGTCGCCTCGCTGTTTCGTTTCGCAAGCTGGGATCCATTCCAGAGCCCGTAGCCCAGCGCTCCGGCAAAAAGGGCAACGAGCAGCCAGGCGGCGCGCTCACGTACCATCATCCTGATTTCGAGAAGGAATATGTGAAGGCTCATATCAAGATCCGTTTACCGGGTGGTGTTTTCGGAAGGTCGGGCGAGAGCGCTGACCTGCGCATTTCAGTTTGGCTTCAGTCTCCCGGCGGCGAAGAAAAGGGCCACCCATCCTGCGACGGCCCAGAGGCATAGCACTGCGCGGCCGGGCGTGGCGCCTGAGACCGCGTGGGCAAAGGCCGGCGGGCGGTAGCGAAAGGGCTTCAGCTTCTCCCAGAGCTCGCGGCCAGCGACTCCTCCATGGGCGCCCGGCTTGGTGTTGTTCATCATGTCCTCGTTGAGCACCTTCACGAATTCGCGTCGATGTCGTTCGGCGGCGACTGAGAAATGCCTGTGATGGGTGAAGTCGGTTCCTGCAAGGGCTGTCGATGCCGAGCGCAGGCTCAGCAGTGGCGCGGCCAGGCCGGTCCACGTTACGACCCGGTCCTGAGCCTCCAGCCGGCCCCAGAGCTCGCCGAAATGATGATCGTAGACCTCGTTGGCCATGCGCTCGGCCTCCAGCATGACCAGCCCCTGGAAATTAAAGGGCAGCTCGTTGACGTTCTTCTTGCCGTACTTCTCCAGGGTCTTCCGACGGAATTCCTGCAGGCGTTCGTTGCGTGGATTATGGCCGTCAAGGCCCTGCTGGATGGCCTTCTGTACTTTCGCATCGAAGTCGGCCAGCTTGGGCGTGGGGAGCATCCATTGTGAGAGATCGGAGGCGAGGCGGGGCGCGAGAATGGTGTTGCCGGCCCAGAAGATAAGCAGGATGGCGAGGGAAGAGCGTGAGGTGGGCGCAAGGGCTGAGACAGCGAGGCAGATAGACAGGATCGCGCCGAGATAGAGCAGGTAGGCGCAGGCCATGAGCGAGAGACGAAGCCAGCTGTCGTCTCCGCCGGCGTCGACCCCCGGGATCCTGGACAGGGCGTAGATTCCGACACCCGCTATGGGAAGGAGGAGAGTGCCCAGGGCTCCGCCAAGGCCCAGCGCCTTGCCGATGACCAGGGAACGCGGGTGCACCCCCAGGCTCAGGACCTGCCGCAGGGTTCCTCGCTCGCGCTCGCCGGCCAGGGTTCCGAAGGTCAGGAGAATGATGAGCAGGGGGGCGAGGAGCTGGAGGCACGCGGCCGCGGTCAGGTCGCCGAAGCGCCGCATGGCCGTCGCGTCCTGGGCGGGCAGGAATGCGGCCTGGTTCTGCCTGTGCGCCTCGAGGAACACGGTGTTACCCACGAAGGGCTGCAGGCCCCGGTCAAAAACCGCCAGTGGGGCCACCGGCTTGAACACGTAGATGCCGTAGTGGCCGGCGGAGTGAGAATTCTTCTGGCCCTGGTTGAGCCAGTTGTCTCGTTCCATCCCGGTCGCGGCGGCTCTCTCTACGCGGCTAAGCTCAACCTGCTGGCGCGCCATCAGAATGGCGACTCCCAGCAGGACCAGGATGATGCCCGCGGCCCAGCGGAATCGACCGTCGCGCCAGGCATCCCGGAACTCCTTGCGTGCGATGGATAGAATCATTTCCCGAGATGTCGCAGGTAGAGTTGTTCGAGATCGACGTCCTTGAGCTCCTTTGCCGTGTAGTTGCCGGAGAGCTGGCCGGCGCGAAGAATCCCGATGCGATTGGCGTCTTCACGGGCCCGAAAGAGATCGTGGGTCGCCATGAGCACGGCGACTCCATCGCCGGCGAGCTTTCTCAACAGCTGCGAGAACTCGTGGGATGCGGCGGGGTCGAGTCCAGAAGTCGGCTCGTCCAGCAGGAGCGCCTTGGCCTCGGTGGCCAGCGCCAGGGCTATGCCCACCTTCTGGCGCATTCCCTTGGAGTAGGTCGAGACGCGACGAAGGGCGGGTTCTTCGGGGAGACCCGCGCGGGCCAGGAGTTCTAGGAGTTCCGTACGATTTCTTCTGCGGCCACCAAGGGAGCTGAAATAGTCGAGGTTTTCAACCCCGCTGAAGCGGGGATAGAGCATGACCTGCTCCGGGATATAGGCGAGCTTTCTTCTCGCTGAGATCGTGTCGGCGGCGACGTTCGCTCCATCGACTCGCGCCTCGCCCTCATCCGGTGACAAGAAGCCCAGGAGCAGGTTGATGGTGGTCGTTTTGCCGGAGCCGTTGGGGCCTAGCAGAGCGAAGATCTCTCCGGCTTCAATCTTCAGGCTCAGCTTGTGGACCGCGGCCTCGCCGTTGAATCGCTTGGTGAGTTTTTTTGTTTCGAGCATCGCAGGAGTAGGCTCCAGGTCCCTATGATGGAATTGTCTCAGAGGCGAGAGAATATACCAGCAGGCTGCCATCCATCAAGTTTAGCGCGCAGGGTGACGCCCTCTCCTTGCCCCCGCCCATGGCCTCGCATAGGCTGTTGGCTGGGTTTGACTAGTACATAGAGAGGGTATAGACATGAAACGCATTGTCGTATTCGCGCTGGTTCTCAATGCAGCGCTGCTGGGGGTTATTGCTCATCAGCTGGTGGCTATCGCTGGTGGCGGGGCTGTGGCTACGCAGAATGGGGATACGAATATTGCCCAAACCAATGATGACCACAAAACCCTGCGGGTCTTTGTCTTTGCCGGTCAATCAAACATGGTGGGTTCAGACTCCAAGGTAAAGGATATCAAGCGCTTCCCCCCCTACGCCGGACTAGAGGATGCGCAGGAAAGAGTGAAGTTTGTCTACTGCCTTGGCCGGGAAAATAAGACCCGCTCCAAGGGATGGGAATCACTGGCGCCAATCAATAATATCGTTGGCCCGGAACTCAGCTTCGCGCGTAAAGTCACCGGCCATATCAAGGCGCCCATTGCCATTATCAAGGTGGCCGCCGGTGGCACGCATCTGGGCGGGGACTGGAATCCTGATAAGCCCATTGGTTTCAAAATGTATCCCTTGGCACTGGAAACCATCCGTACTGCACTGGCGGATTTGGATAAACGCAAGATCAAGTATCGCCTGGAAGGTTTCATGTGGCATCAGGGTGAGAACGATATGTTCAATAAGGACTACATGCCCAACTACGGCAAAAACCTGAAAAACTTCCTGGCCAAATGGCGCCGCGACCTCAAGACACCGAAGCTCAAATTCTACATCGGTGAACTCTGCACCAAAACCATCTGGGGCATGGACCTGCGCCCGCGCATGTATGCCATCAGCATCGGCCAACGCGAGGTGACCAACGTCGATCCACGAGCCGAGTATGTGCCCACCTCCCATGTGGGTGCAGAGATCGGTCGGCCAGTGGGACTGCACTATCACTACGGCACCCTGGGCCAACTGCAGCATGGCGAAAACTATGCAACGGCCTATCTGCGCACGATCGGTCTCAAGCTCGAAACACCACGTCCCCTAAAAAAATGGCCCTACAAAAAAGGCAGCACCGTGAAGCTCTTTATTCTGGCCGGCCACCGCAACATGGAGGGAGAACGCGCCTTTGAGCAGGAATTGCGTACCCTCAAGGGCAAGCAGGCCCTCCTCAAGGACAACCCCAAAATCGCCTACAAATATAACCTTGGTGGCGGCTATCACGTTTCCAAAGGATGGGAACCTCTGGGCCTCACCGGTTACTACGATACCTTCGGCCCTGAACTGAGCTTTGCCCACACTGTTGCCGACAAGGTGAAGGGCAACATAGCCATAGCGAAATTCACCCATAGCGGTTCCCAAATCATCGACTGGACACCTGAAGGCAGCATGGCCAAGAGCCGGCATCTTTACCCGAAATTCATCCAGTTCGTGAAGGATTCCATCCGGGAACTGTCTACTAAGGGGCATCAAGTGGAGATTGAAGGTATCTTTTATCACTTGGGCGAGAACGACATGTCTTTTCACCCGTACCGCAAGGAAGCCGCCACGAGGGTGCAGGCGATTATCAACCAAAGCCGCAAGGATTTGGCCCAACCCAAGTTAAGATGGCATGTGAGCCAGCAGCCCCCCACCGATGTGGAAAGGCTCAACAATCTGGATGTGGTTAGCGACATGGCCAAGGTCGCCGCAACCGATCCTGACTTCATTCATCTCAAGGCCTTTAACCTGCCCACACAGGAAAAAATGCTGGTCATTACCACCGAAGGCATCGTGCAACTGGGCGAAGTGATCGCCGAAGGCTATATGAGGAACCCATCTAAATAACCCGCGCCGTTTCCTGCCTAAGTAGGCTATCGAATCGGTAGGTCCCTCTTTCACTTTCGAGCAAAAACCAGTCCCCACCCTCTCCTTGCCCCCGCCCATGGCCTCGCATAGGCTATTGGCTGGGTGATCGGTGGTGGGGGACTCAGTCCTCCCCCTGGATCAGTTCCGCCAGGCGGGCCCTGTCCTCAGCACTGAGTGATCTCAGAGTCGCGGCCAGCACTTCGAGCAGCTTCTGCGTTTCGCTGGTGCAAGCATTGGTGCAAGCCGTGGGGGGCTCATCCCTAAGTCCTTTGCCTGCGTCACTTAAATTGCTAGAGCGCTGCGTTCGCAATGCAGAGGTCAGGGGTTCAAATCCCCTTAGGTCCACCAGCTAAACGTTAAGAGGGGCGGGAGTTACGAATACTTCCGCTCCTCTTTGTTTCTGGCCCGTTCGAGCTGGTGCCTTCCTGGTGCCATTTTTCCACCCTGTTCATCTCTTCCGAGAGGTGCTGATTCGCCCGCAGCTGGCGGGCGCTTGAGAGAGAGTGGTGGAGGAAGGGTTGCCGGCATCGAAATGCTCTTCGAATTCGGCCGATCTGGCAGGCACCCACGTATACGTGTTCGCCCCGACGGAGCTACGGTACGATCTCGCTTGTTGAGCGCTCCAGTCCCTCAGGTGGGCTCCAACGCGAGCGTTCGAGTATTTTGACCAAACGGGACGACTCTTCGTTCTCGTCGTTTTCCGGCCTCGGCCGGCCCTCAATCTTCGATCAGAGTCAAATCCGCGGCGGACTTCTCGTAGCCGTTCTTCGCGATCGAGGACTTGCAGTCGTCGACCATCTTCTGGGTGATCTTGTAACGGTAGGTGCGATAGTCCTTCACCTCGAACTCTCCGACGTAGAAGAAGCCCCACTTGTCGAAAAAATCGGTCAGGTCGAGCTGTCCGACGTCGCAACAGATCTCGATGAATTGGAACTGATTGCGAATGGAGTCGTCACCGCGACCCGCGTCTGGCCGGTTTCGCATCTTCTCCATGACGTCGGCGTAGAAATCAGGCTTGCCGTTCCTCGAAAAATAGAGGTGGAGCTGCCAGAACGGAACCAGACGGTTGAAGACGTCGGAGTCCTGGAGATAGGACTTTTTCGGCTTCGACTCGATGATGTTCTTCCGCGCCTTGTCGTAATTCTTCTGTGCTTTGAGGCGGCTTTCATTGCCCATCTTGCCACGCGTGTACATCGAGAAGATGTTACAGCTGACCTCCGTCAAGCCTCCCCAGGTGATCTGTGGACGCATCTGCAGTACGTGGCCGGCCTCGTGGGTGAAGCCCCAGCAGGGGTCGCCCTTGATCACGACGTCGGGATTCGCCACCATGCGCATCGTTCCCTTGTTGCCGAAGTAGGCGACGCCGTCACAGCCCGCCGGTGTGGCATGGACGTAGTTTTGGGTTTCGTACTTCCATACCTGTTCGCCGTTGGCAATGGCCAGCGCGTACAAGAAACCGTCGTACGATCCGATCAAGACCCGGTTCCCGACGATGACGGGTGACGATTTGATTTCGCCCATCGTCTCGAAGGTCC
>JAKUSY010000186.1 GCA_022451445.1 Planctomycetota bacterium | reverse complement strand
GTCTCCTTGTCAGGCGGCTGTATGGATAAGGGGTCATGTTTCATATTACGGAGTTGATGTGGGGAAACAGGAGTCCCGGAGGCAGCGGCCCCATCGATGGCAACGGCCGCAGAAGCATTTATACCGAGGTGAGGCGCAACCATCTTCCCTCCATGCTGCTGGCTTTTGACCGGCCGATCCCGTTCATGACGATGGGTAAGAGGGTGCTGTCAAACTCGCCGGCCCAGGCCTTGATCATGCTCAACGACCCCTTCATCCATCAGCAGGTGGGTATCTGGAGCAAGAGGCTCCTTGCCCAGCAGGGTAAAAGCGATGAGGAGCTTCTGCAGCAGGCCTATCACGAGGCGTTTCAGCGTCCCGCCAGGGCTGAGGAGATCGCGGTGGCGGTCGAATTCCTGGCCTCGCAGGCCAGGCTGTACGACAAGGTCCCCCGCCAGCGCGCCTGGGACGATCTTTTGCATACGTTGATGAACGTCAAAGAGTTTATCTTTATCAATTAGGGACCCGCTTATCATCCAGGATTGACAGAAAATGCATTGCCGGAGATATTTCGAGAGACCGTTGAGCCGACGCCAGATGCTCAGGAACAGCTCCGTGGGATTTGGCGCTCTCGCGCTGAACGTATTGCTTGCGGAGGAGACCGCCGCGGAGGTGAAGGGGCCGCTCGCTCCCAGGCCGACTCACTTCAAGGGCAAGGCGAAGAGCATCATCTTTCTCTACATGGATGGGGGCGTTTCCCAGGTCGACAGCTTCGATCCCAAGCCCCGTCTCAACAAGGAGCACGGCAAGCCCTTCAGTCCCAAGATGGAGCCGACCCAGTTCAACAACATCGGCACCGTCTATCGCACGCATTGGGGATTCAAGAAATACGGGAAGTGTGGAATGGATGTCAGCGACCTCTTTCCTCATATCGCCGGCTGTGCCGATGATCTCGCCCTGATCCGATCGATGACGGCTCCCTTCTCGGAGCACAATACCGCGAATTTCTTCCTGCATACCGGCTTCGGGGTGCAGGGCAGGCCGAGCATGGGGGCCTGGGCGACCTACGGCCTGGGCAGTGAATGCCAGGACCTGCCCGGCTACGTCGTCCTCAACGGAGGATTGATTCCCTCCGGCGGCATGGACAACTTCAACAGTGGGTTTCTTCCCGCCACCTACCAGGGCTCGATCTTCAAGGCAGGCAAGAAGCCGCTCGCCAATATTCAGAGGCGGGAGGCCAGCGATGGCATCCAGAAGTCGAAGATATCCCTGATGAAGAAGCTCGATACCGGCGGCCTCGAAAGGATGGGGCGTGTCGACAAGCTGGAGTCGGCCATCGCCAACTACGAGATGGCCTTTCGCATGCAGGCGGCGGTTCCTGACCTGGTGGATATCAAGGGGGAGGACAAGAAGACCAGGGATCTCTACGGACTCGATCAGTGCCTGTTCGGCAGGCGCATGGTCCAGAGGGGGGTGCGCTTCATCGAGCTGACCTGCCCGCGGATTTCCGGCAATGACCGCTGGGACGCCCACGGCAATATCAAGAAGAACCATGGAGACAATGCCCGTGCCGTCGACCAACCCATAGCCGGGTTGATCAAGGATCTCAAGGAGCGGGGATTGCTGGATTCAACGTTGATCGTATTCACCGGCGAGTTTGGCAGGACTCCCTTCGCCCAGGGCAGCAACGGACGGGAGCACAGCCCCTTCGGGTTCTCGCTCTTTCTTTGCGGGGGAGGAGCCAGGGGAGGCACGATCTACGGGGCGACGGATGATTACGGCTACAGGGCGATCGAGGACAAATGCGATCTCCACGATCTCCACGCCACGATGCTCCATCTCATGGGCATGGATCACAAGCGGCTGACCTACCGCTTCAGTGGCCGTGACATGCGGTTGACGGATGTGCACGGCAAGGTGCTTCACGACATCGTCGCCTGAGCTCTGTGGCGGCGAAGGCGGGGGAGTGTGCCCGGCCTTCCGCGGGCCCCCCTGCTGCCACTTGCCCGCCGCCGGCGCTTCTGGCAATATGTGAGGCTCTCGTTTTCAGCAATCAACCAGTAAGAGAGCGATACCATGTCAGCATTTCCTGAAGTCGAAAAGGTCGTCTACGAAGGCCCCGATTCGAAAAATCTCCTCGCCTTCCGGCACTACAATCCGGATGAGGTCGTGGAGGGGAAGAAGATGAGTGAGCATCTGCGCTTCAGCGTGGCCTATTGGCATACGATGCGCGGCGCGGGCGCTGATCCTTTTGGAGTCGGCACGGCAATTCGTCCGTGGGAGGCCGAGACGGATTCGGTCGAAAACGCGCTCAACCGGGCCCGGGTCGCCTTCGAGTTCATGGAGAAGCTCGGGGTGGAGTTCTACTGTTTCCACGACAGGGATGTCGCCCCCGAGGGCGCCACGCTTGCCGAGTCGAACTCTAACCTCGACGAGGTGGTCGCCCTGCTGAAGGCGGAGCAGGAGCGCACCGGCATCAAGCTGCTGTGGGGAACGGCCAACCTCTTCAGCAATCCGCGCTATGTGCATGGGGCTGCGACCAGCTGCAATGCGGATGCCTTCGCCTACGCCAGCGCCCAGGTGAAGAAGGCGATCGAGGTTACCAAGGAGCTTGGTGGGGACAACTACGTCTTCTGGGGCGGCCGGGAAGGCTATCAGAACCTCTACAATACCGATCTCAAGCGCGAGGTCGATCACCTGGCGAAGTTCATGCACCTGGCAGTGGATTATGCCAGAGAGATCGGGTTCGACGGCCAGTTCCTCTTTGAGCCCAAGCCCAAGGAGCCTACGAAGCACCAGTATGATTTTGATTCGGCCAATTGCATCAACTTCATCCGCAGCTACGGGCTCGAGGATCACATCAAGCTCAACATCGAGACCAACCACGCCACCCTGGCCGGCCACACGATGGAGCACGAGCTGGAGTACGCGGGGAGCCAGGGCTTCCTGGGCTCGATCGACGCGAACACCGGGGACCTCCTGCTGGGCTGGGACACCGACCAGTTCCCCACCGACATCTATCTCACGACCCGCTGCATGCTCTCGATCCTCAAATACGGAGGGCTCGAGCCCGGCGGAATCAATTTCGACGCGAAGGTCCGCCGCGAGAGCTTTGAGCCGGTAGATCTCTTTTATGCCCACATTGGCGGCATGGATGCGTTCGCGCGCGGCCTGAAGATCGCCTCGGCCATCCGGGACGAAGGGATCCTCGATGGGTTTGTGAAAGATCGGTATTCCAGTTGGGATTCCGGTGTCGGAGCTCGGATTGAAGGTGGCGAGACGTCCTTCGCCTCCCTTGAAGAGTACATGCTCGAGAAGGGAGATGTTGAGCCCAACGTGAGCGGGCGCCAGGAGATGCTCGAGAATCTCATCAATACCTATCTCTGATGGCGGCCGAGTACCTGATCACCGGCGGCCAGGGTTTTTTCGGAGCCTGGATCGCCCGAAGATTGCTTGAAGAGGGCGCCTCTTTCGTTCTGAGTGATCTCCAGCCGGATGATTCCATCCTCAGGCAGGTCCTGGACCCCGCCGCGCTCGGCTCCCTGGACCTCAGGTTCGGCGATGTGGGCGATGGGGCCTTTGTGCGGGGCCTCGTCGAGGAGGTCTGTCCTGAGAAGATCATCCATCTCGCGGGTCTCCAGGTGCCAACCTGCAGGGATGACCCGGTTCTCGGCGCCCGGGTCAACGTGACGGGGACCCTCAATGTTTTCGAGGCCGCTCGCAGGCAGGCCGGCGAAGGGTCCTGCGTAGCCTATGCTTCGAGCGCCGCGGTGGCCGGTCCCCAGGAAGACTACGACGGAAAGATAGGGGACAGCGTCACCCACGCCCCGAGAACCCACTACGGAGTCGTTAAATTATGCAATGAGGGGAATGCCCGGCTCTACTGGCAGGAACACGGCATCGCCAGTGTGGGGCTTCGTCCCCTTACGGTCTACGGCGTGGGCAGGGAGGTTGGTATCACCAGCGGTCCGACCAAGGCGATCCGCGCTGCCGTATTGGGAGAAGAATTCATCGTGCCATTTACCGGTGTGACGGGTTTCAATTACATTCAGGACATCGCCGATGACTTTATCGGGGTCTCGAGAAATCACAGCGAGGGAGCCCTGGCCTTGAACAATCCCGGGGAGAACCACGATGTCCGTGAATTTCTCGACATTATTGAAGATGAGGTTCCCGCCGCGGCGGGGCGCCTGGGGTGTGACGGGGAGCCCGTACCCGTGGCCTGGGATTTCCGTGAGGACGGGCTGGAGAGGCTCCTCGGAGAGGTTCCTCATACGCCGATAGAGGAGGGGATCCGGGCTACGATCCGAGGATTTGAAGAGCTCAGAGAGCGGGGCCTGCTCGGGCCCTGAGGGGATCAGGGAAGGGAGGTTGAGCCGACGAGGTAGCGGTCCACCTCCCTGGCGGCCTCGCGGCCTTCGTTGATCGCCCAGACAACCAGGGATTGGCCTCTGCGGCAGTCGCCGGCGGCGAAGACACCCTCGATACTGGTGGCGTAGCTGCCGTAATCAGCTTTGAAATTGCTGCGCTCATCGGTTTCCAGGCCGAGCTTGCCGACGATGGTGTCCTCGGGGCCGAGAAAGCCCATGGCAAGGAGCACGAGGTCCGCCTTGAATTTTTTCTCGCTGCCGGGGACCTCGGCCATCTGGAAACGTCCCGAGTCGTCTTTATTCCACTCGACCTGGACGGTTCGGATGCCCCTGACCTGTCCGTCAGTGCCGGCGATGAACTCTTTGCTGAGGATACTGTACTCCCTGGGGTCGTCGCCGAATTTTGCCGCGACCTCGACGTGTCCGTAGTCGACCCTGAAGATCCTGGGCCATTGGGGCCAGGGGTTGTCCGGTCCGCGGCTGTCGGGCGGCCTGGGCAGAAGCTCGAAGTTCACCAGGCTGGAGCAACCATGACGCATCGAGGTGCCGATGCAGTCCGTCCCGGTGTCGCCGCCGCCGATGACGATCACGTCCTTGTCCCGGGCGCTGATGAAGTTGCCATCTTCGAGATTTGAATCCAGGAGGCTGTTGGTGTTCAGGGTCAGGAATTCCATGGCGAAATGGATACCGTCAAGCTCACGGCCGGGTATGGGCAGATCGCGGGGCGAGGTGGCTCCGCAGCAGAGCGCGATGGCATCGTTGGCGTCGCGCAATTCCTGGATATCGAGGTTTACTCCGACATGCGCGTCGGTCACGAACTCGATCCCCTCCTCGCGGAGCAGGTTCACCCGGCGGTCGACCGTGTCCTTATCGAGTTTCATGTTGGGGATGCCGTACATGAGGAGACCCCCGATACGGTTCGCTCTCTCATATACCGTCACCAGGTGTCCCGCCTTATTGAGCTGGGCGGCGCAGGCGAGTCCAGCCGGCCCCGACCCGATCACGGCGACCTTCTTTCCGGATCTTTCGGCGGGTGGCGCGGCCTTGATCCAGCCCTCGGCGAAGCCCCGATCAACGATGGCGTTCTCGATGTTCTTGATGGTGACAGGGGGATCTGTGATACCGAGAACGCAGGCGCCTTCACAGGGCGCGGGGCAGACCCTGCCGGTGAACTCGGGGAAATTGTTGGTCTTGTGAAGCCTCTCGAGGGCCTCCCTCCAGCGCCCCTGGTAGACCAGGTCGTTCCATTCCGGGATCAGGTTGTCGACAGGGCAGCCGGTAGCCGACTGGCAGAAAGGCACTCCGCAGTCCATGCACCTGGCGCCCTGGGTCGTCAGGTGCGCCTCCGGCACATCGGCCAGGAACTCATCGTAGTTCTTGACGCGTTCCTCGGGATCGGTGTAGGGCACCGACTCTCGATCGAATTCCTTGAATCCCGTTACTTTTCCCATCTCAGGTTTCCATTCCAGCCGCAGGTCAGGCTCCAGCTCCGGCCTTCACCCTTTCCTCTTCCAGCACCCTCTTGTAGTCAACGGGCATGACCTTGACGAACCTCGGGAGCGTGTCTTCCCATGTGTCGAGGACCCGTGAGCCGACAGTGGACCCTGTGAGCTCGCGGTGTTTTCCGATCAGGTCTTTCAGCTCGGTGATGTCCTCGGGCGCCTCGACCTTTTCAAGGACGACCATCCCGAGGTTGCAGCGTGTGATGAGTTCGTCGTTGCGGTCGAGCACATAGGCGACGCCTCCGCTCATGCCGGCGGCGAAGTTTCTCCCGATCGAGCCGAGGATGACGACCCGGCCGCCGGTCATGTACTCGCAGCCATGATCTCCTATTCCCTCGATCACCGTGTGGGCCCCGGAGTTGCGTACGCAGAACCGTTCAGCGGCGCAGCCCCGGAAGAAGGCCTCGCCGCCGGTGGCTCCGAAGAGCACCACATTGCCGACGATGATGATTTCTTCGGCTACGAAGGTCGAGTTTC
>JAKUSY010000185.1 GCA_022451445.1 Planctomycetota bacterium | reverse complement strand
GCGTATTTGCGGGTTCGGGGTTCTTCTGCTCAGGCGTCGCGGGCTGGCTTCCGGAGGGGCCTGTGCCGGGCTGCCCTGTTCCAGCTGTTTTTCCCGCTACCGGGGGCGGAGTCCCCGGGCGCTGCCCGCTTTTTTTGATCGCATCCAGGAGCTGGTCTTTGAAAACAAAGGCGAGCATTCCTGTAGCGCCCAATGCAAGCAGAACCAGGATGATACCGCCAGGGTTCGATTTCCGCCGGGCCGGCAGGCGGTCGCGCCGGGCCGTTCCCGCTGCTGATCTGCGGATGCCGGTTGTCCGTTGCCTTGCGGCGATACGCGGTTTTGGAGCCGCGGCCTTCTTTACCTTTGCCGGGGCGGCCTCTTCGCTCTTGCCGGACATGACCTTGCTGAGTGATTCGAAGAATTCCTTGGCGGATTGAAACCGTTTCTCGGGATTGCGCTCGAGTGATTTCATTACCATCTCAGTGAGACCGGGCACCTTGCCGACGCTTGGCTGCAGCTCGTCCACAGGTATGGGGGAACCCTGCTTGATCTTCTTGTAGACCTCCTTGGCTGTCTTGCCGGTATAGGGCCTCTGGCCGGTCAGGCATTCGTAGATGATCACGCCAAGGGAATACAGGTCGGTGTAAAAACCCATCTCCACGCCCTGGAATTGCTCGGGCGGCATGTAGTACGGGCTGCCGACAAAGCCCTTCTTGCCCTTCAGGCCTCCCTCGAGGCTGTTGTCGAGCTCGGTGTCCGAGATCACGGCGGTGGCGATACCGAAGTCGAGGATCCGGGGGATCTCTTTTTCACCCACGCCCTCGACGATGATGTTCGCGGGCTTCAGGTCGCGGTGGATGATCCCCGCGCCGTGGGCGACCTTCAGGGCCGGCAGGAGCCTGCGGGCGATACGGAGGGTTCGCCAGATGCTCAGCGTTCCTTCCTGTTTGATGAGCTGGGCCAGCGTTTTTCCATCGACGTAGTCCATCGTGTAGTAGAGCAGTCCACCGCCTTTTTCCAGCTCGCCCTCGGTGGTTCCGACATCCCTGATCTGCACGATGTGGGCGTCGACCATTTTCATGGCTACGCGAATCTCGTTCAGGAACTGCTCACGCAGCATGTTGTCCTGGCTGAATTCAGCCGGCAGCATCTTCATCGCCAGCCGGTCGCCGATGATGCCGGAGGTCATCTCGACGACGAAGACGCTGCCGAAGCCGCCCTGTCCCAGGATATCGAGGACCTTGTATTTGCCGGCTACCACCGTGCCGAGGAGCTCCCGGTCTCGGCTTTTATCCCGCTTCAGCTTGGGTTCTTTCGGGCTTTCAGATGCTGCCAAAGGTTTCCTCGTGGTTGGATTGCGATGAGGAACTCAAGCGAACGGGTCCATGCCACCAAAGCGGCCGCTCAAGGCCGCAGACCCATGAAATGACACGCGGATTCAAACAGGAGGTGTGCGAAAACAGATGTTTCGGTATTTTTACCGATGTACACCTGTCTGAAGCTTAACGCGGCTTCGCTTCTGGTCCCCCGTGTCTGCTGAAGAAAGCGCCTGCGGGAGACTGGCCAACAGCGACAAGTCTTTTTACTGTACTGGATAAGGAACTTGCGGGGCGATTGTATCTACTCGATCTCAGAGCCTCAAAGGAAAATCTATGCGGCCTTCCAAAACCACTCTTCTGAGGGTAACTTGTATGCCTTCCTTCAAAAGGGTGAGCTAACAGAAAAAAGGGAGTCAAGGTGGAGAACATAGCTATCAGGCGGGCTCTCCTGAGTGTCTGGGACAAAACGGGGATCATCGATTTTGCCGGGGGGCTTAGCGAGCTTGGCGTCGAGATCCTCTCCACCGGCGGGACGGCTCGTGCCCTGGCTGAGGCAGGTATCGAGATCGTGGAGGTCGACAATTTTACCGGTTTCCCGGAAATGCTCGATGGCCGGGTCAAGACCCTGCATCTGAAGGTGCACGCGGGGATCCTGCACCGCAGGGACGATGAGTCCCACCTGGCGACCATGGAGGAACATGGCCTCGAGCCCATCGATCTGGTCGTGGTCAACCTCTACCCATTCGTTGAGACGGTGGCGCGGCCGGATGTCACCCGGGAGGAGGCGATCGAGCAGATCGATATCGGCGGGCCGACCATGCTCAGGAGCGCGGCCAAGAATCACCAGGCCGTCACGGTGGTGGCGAGCCCCGATCGCTACGAGGATGTTCTCTCGGAAATGCGGGCCAATGATGGGGCGACGACCCGCGAGCTGCGAGAGGCTCTTGCCCTGGAGGTTTTTCAGCGTACCGCGGGCTACGATCGGGCTATCTCGGCCTATCTCGAGGGCCAGGCGGCCAATGTCTCCGGGCAGACAGGTCCGGATGATCAGGACTGTGGCGATCTTCCTCCGGGCTTTTCCATCGACCTCGAACGCGTACGCGTACTGCGCTACGGTGAGAATCCTCACCAGCACGCGGCCCTCTACGGCCGCGGGCCCACCTTCCTCGACTCGTTCGAGCAATTGCATGGCAAGGAGATCTCCTATAATAACATTCTCGATCTCTGCGGGGCCCTCGAGGTGATCTCCGCCATTGAAGACCGGGGAGCGGCGGTGGCGATCATCAAGCATTCGAATCCCTGTGGGGCGGCGTACGCTGAGAGCATCGCCGAGGACTGGCATAAGGCCCTGGCCTGCGATCCAGAGTCAGCCTGCGGTGGAGTCATCTCCTGCAGCGCAGCTGTGGATGAGGCGGCGGCCAATGTCATGCGAGACCACTTCATCGAGGTGCTCGTGGCGCCTGATTTTTCCGAGGCGGCCCTGGAAATCCTGCGGGAGAAGAAGAACCGTATCCTGCTTCGTTGTCGGGATGATTCCTGGGGGCTGTTCCCGGGAGCTCCGGTTCTGCGCGGCGTTCCCGGTGGTCTGCTGGCGCAGTCTCCGGATGATGAACCCGACGACGCGGAGAGCTTCAAGGTGGTTACCGAGCGCGAGCCCTCACAAGAGGAAATGAACGCGATGCTCTTCGGCTGGAGCGTGGTTCGTTACGTCAAGTCGAACGCGATAGTCTACAGCGGTCCCGACCGCCTGCTGGGTGTCGGAGCGGGGCAGATGTCGCGCGTCGACTCCGCGATGATCGCGACGCTCAAGGCATCCCAGGCGGGGCTGGATCTCACCGGCTCGGCCGTTGCCTCCGATGCGTTCTTCCCGTTCGCCGATGGCCTGCTCGCTACAGCCGAGGCCGGAGCCACGGCCGTTATCCAGCCGGGAGGCAGTGTCCGGGATGAAGAGGTGATCGCCGCGGCGAATGAAAAGGGCCTGGCCATGGTGTTCACGGGCCTGCGGCACTTCCGGCACTGAGGAAAAAACCTGGAGAGGAATGAGGCATGACCAATGAATCCGAAGAGCTCAAAGGCTACCAGCTTGCCGGCCGCAAGATCGTCATGTACCCGGACCTGAACTTCGCGGGCAGGCTTTTTGGCGGTCAGCTCATGAGCTGGATCGATGAGGTGCTGGCGGCGGCGGCGATGAACCTGATGGGAACAAAAAATATCGTCACCAAGAAATTCGGCGAGATTATTTTTGATGCTCCGGGCCTTCTCGGCGATGTCGTCGAGATCTGGTATCGGCACGTGAAGCAAGGTGTCACCTCGCTGTCCATGGATTGACGTGTCGTGGTGGGACGGGGAGAGCCCTCGGTGCCGGAGCAGATCAGCAGCTCGACGGGCGTCTACGTGGCGCTTGACGACGAGGGGACCCCAATCCCCTGGAGCAAGGGTGACTGAACCGCCGCCGTTGCCGGGCGGCGGCCTCGGCTCCGGCAATAAAACGGGTGGAGAGTTTTGCGGATAACGCTACAATGCCCGTTTAGCGGGTCTTTCAGATGTTTGAAATTCGAGGTGTATCCAGCTTGTTCCTTTCAAGATTTTTTCGAAACTTCGGCGTAGCTGGTCGTAGAGAGGTCGTTTTTTCTCTTTCGTTTCTCGTTCTGCTGGCTCTGTCGTGCGCCCTAGACACTCGGGAACAGGCCGCGTGGGCTGCCCAGGGAAAGCCGGACAAGCCCGCCAAGGCCAAGGCCAAGCCTCTGACCGTAGAGCAGCTTGCCCAGCTCAACGGGGTCGCTCTATTCGGTGTCCCGCTGAAGCTCAACAAGGGTCGCTTCACCGTGATCTATCCCGGCGCCGGGGAGTTCGATAAAGGATTCGTCTCCAGGAGTTTCGGCCGTGGCAGGATGTTTTCAAAAATCGCTGACGTGAAGAACATCAGCCACCGCAAACTGCTCATAGATGGCCATTCCAAGGGCAAGGCGACGTTGGTAGGCTTCCTGGCCGGTTCGGCCCTGTCCCGGTTCGATCTCGTGGATGATTACAAGATCAGTTTTCGGATGAGGATCCCCAAGCTGGATGCCCGTGGGCGTTTCGCGTTTCTTCTGAATCACCAGGGGGGCTCGTTTGTTCAGACCAATTTTTTCCAGGACATCATCATCGCGGCTACGAAGACCAAGGTGAGGACAAAGGATAAGCGTTTTGCCTCGCCCGCGTACCGCTGGTTTGATAAGGGTCCGCAGGGCATGCCCGTGGTGATTGCCTGTAAGGGCGGCAAGCTCTCCATCAGCATCGGGGTGTTGAATGGAAAGAAGGAGGAGATGGTCGAGGTTGTAGCGACAGAGGTCACGGAGCCTCCTCCCGGCAAGATCGGCTTCAATTTTCAGGGGTTTTCTTTCCTGATTTCAAGCCTGCGCATCGATGGCAAGTTTCCCCGCGCCTGGTGTGAGAAGGAGATGGCGGTGTTGAGAAAAACCGGCAAGCTGGTCACGAAAATGCCGGCGAAGAAGGCCCCGTTGCCCCCTCTGAAAGGGCCGGCCAAGAAGGGGCCTGACCTGTCAAAACCAGATCCTGAAGCAGAAGACGAGCTATGAGATGTTTCACAGGTTCGTCCAGTCCAGCCACGTCGGCTACTCGCCCAGTCGCGGCGCTCTCCCTGCCGCCAGCGGCGCTGTTTTCGGGGTGTTTCCATTTCCTCCAGCGTATGTCCGCTTCAGCTAAGATTCGATTCTGATGAAAGAGCAGGAACAACAACCGATCGAGGAGCTCTCCGCCGACGATGGGGGGGGCGGCGCGACCGATACCCCATCGGAAAAGGAAAAGCCCCAGGGCAAGCCGTTCAGCAACTTTTCGCTTCCCGACGATGTGCTTGCCAGTCTCGATGCCATGGGCATCAGTCATTGCACTCCAATCCAGGAGAAGGTCATCGAACCGATTCTCGCTGGGGGCGATATCATCGGCAAGGCGGAGACAGGCACCGGCAAGACGATCGGTTTCGGCGCGCCCCTGGTGGCCGGTATCGAAACCCAGAGGGTCGCGGTCCAGGGCATCGTTCTGACTCCCACGCGCGAGCTGGCTCAGCAGGTGGCCGAGGTAATTGAGGAGCTCGGCAAGGGCCGGGAGCTGGAGGTGGTGCTGCTGGTCGGAGGAGTCCACGCCAGCGGGCAGATAGCGAAGCTGCGCAAGGGCTCGCAGGTGGTGGTCGGAACTCCCGGGCGGGTTCTTGACCTCCTGAAGGGAGGGACCCTGTCATTGGGCTGGTGTGAGACGGTGGTGCTCGATGAAGCCGACCGGATGCTCGACATGGGCTTCATCGACGAGGTTGGAGCCATCCTCGACAAGATACCCAGTGAGCGCCAGACCCTCCTGTTTTCCGCCACCATTCCCAGGGGCATGCAGAAGCTCCTCGGCCGCTATATGAAGGATCCCAAGACCTTCTCGACAGCGAGAGGGCTGGCGACCGTTCCGGATATTCAGCAGGGCTACCTTGCCCTGCCGGTACACAGGAAGCTTCCCGCCCTGCGCAGGATCCTCGATGACAATCCGGATGATACGGCGATCATCTTCTGCAATACCAAGCGCCAGGTCATCGATCTCGACCGTATGCTCTGGGGCAACGGCTACAGCGCCGGCTCCCTGCATGGAGACCAGACCCAGGATTTGCGCTTCTCGATCATGGATAAATTCATTGAAGGAGACATCAAGGTATTGGTCGCCACGGATGTCGCCTCGAGAGGACTCGATATCGAGGCGGTCACGCGTGTTATAAACTACGATGTACCCGAAGAAAGCGAATCCTACGTTCATCGCATCGGCAGGACAGGCCGGGCCAACCTGACCGGGATCGCTATCACGCTGGTCGCGCCCAAGGAGCGCAGGTACTGGGACCAGATTCTGAAAGATACCAAGTTCAAAATTGCCAGTCTCGAAAGAGAGGAAGGACGCCGCATGGGGAACAACCGAGAAGGGGGCGAAGGAGCCGGCAGTAGAGGCGAAGGCTCCGGCAGTAGAGGCGAAGGCTCCGGCAGTAGAGGCGAGGGGTCCCGGGACAAGCCTCGCA
>JAKUSY010000184.1 GCA_022451445.1 Planctomycetota bacterium | reverse complement strand
GCTCAAGCCTGAACTCAAGGGGTTTTTGTTCTCCCTCCCGTTCGATCACCATGTCTACAGGTTCTCCGGGAAAGAGCTGCATATGATGGAGGAGGACGTTCATCAGCCTCTGGCTTGCCAGGTTCGGAAGCTTGATTCCGCCAAGGGTGGCGCCGATGATCCGGTCTCCTTTTTTCAGCCCGGCTTTTTGAGCCGCGCTATCTTCCGGAGGATCGCCCGCCAGAGTACTCTCGGCGGAAACCTGCTCAAGTCCGATCGAGCTCATTCCCCGGGCAGCGTTCCAGGTCCTGGGAACCGAGAACTCGAGGCGCTCTTTTTCTCCCGCTCTTTCGACCACGAGGTCTACCGTCATACCCCGCTCGCCAAGGGCGATGCCGAGCAGGACCTCGGTGTATTCAGTTACGGGTTTCCCATCGACATAAAGGATCTTGTCGCCGGCCCTCAGTCCCGCTTCCCAGGCAGGCATGCCCTGGATCGTTCCGCCGATTATCGGCGCCGGGAACTCGACGCCGGCAGAGAAGGCGATGATGAAGAAGAAGAAACCGGAGATGATGTTCATCACGACCCCGGCGACGAAGACCAGCGCTCGTGCGCCGGCTGACTTGTTCTGCAGTCCGTCAGGGCAGGAGTCCTCTTCGTCATCGGGATTCTCGCCGGTCATCTTGACGTAGCCGCCGAAGGGGACGAGGCCGATGAGGTATTCGGTCTGATCGCTATCTTCATCCGCATCGGCAGTCTTCGAGTCTCCTATTGGGATGCGAATCAGTCCGAAGAAGAATTCGATGAATTGTCCCGGCTTGAAAGAGATCAGGCGCGCCTTGTAGGGATCGAATCCCAGCGCGAAGCGTTCTACGGGAACTCCCACGAGCTTCGCGGCCATGAAATGTCCCAGCTCGTGGAGGAAGATGATGATTCCTATGGCGAGGAATGCGTAGATTACGGTCATAGGTCAGCCGGCAGTCTCATTTTCTGTTGGAAGCCTCGGGCTACTCTGCCCATATCTGTTGGTTGGCTCTTTTCCTCTTCTTCGCCAGATTCAGGCGCTTTCTTTGCATTCAAGTCGCAGTATTTTTTCAGTTTCCAGCCGCGCCCATTCATCGGCGGCAAATATGCTTTCGAGATCCGGATTGTCCACGGCATTGTGCTGTTTGAGACAGGTCTCTACCACCTTGAGGATGCCGAGGAAAGGTATTTCTTCCTTCAGGAAAGAAGAGACGGCGATCTCGTTGGATGCGTTGAAGACCGTGGCGGCGGTTCCGCCCTGCTCGAGAACCTCGTAGGCGAGGCGCAGGGCGGGGAATCGCACCGTATCCGGGGACTCGAAGGTCAGCTGTCCGAGCTCGGCAAGACTGACCCGCTCTACCGGCAGGGGCAGCCTTCGGGGATAGGTCAGGGCGTATTGGATCGGTACTCGCATATCCGGCGGACCCAGCTGGCAGATAGTTGAACCGTCCCGGTATTCAACCAGTGAATGGATGATGGACTGGGGGTGGACGACCACCTCGATCTGTTCCGGGGGAAGGTCAAAGAGCCAGCGGGCTTCGATGATCTCCAGCGCCTTGTTCATCAGGGTGGCGGAGTCGATGGTGATCTTTTCTCCCATCTCCCAGGTGGGATGGTTGAGAGCATCCTGGCGGGTCACATCCTTGAGCTCCTCGGCGCTCGTCTGGCGGAAGGGGCCTCCTGAGGCGGTCAGGATGATACGCTCGACCTCCTCCAGGCTGCTTCCCTGGAGTGACTGGAAAATCGCCGAGTGCTCACTGTCGACCGGCAGAATGCGCAGGTCCTTGTCCCGGGCCAGCCGGGTGAGTATCGACCCGGACATCACGAGTGATTCCTTGTTGGCGAGGGCGAGGTCTTTGCCGGTCTCGAGCGCCGCGATGTTGGCGGGAAGTCCCGCGGCCCCGGAGATGGCTGCTACGAGGACATCAGCCTCTGTCTCGCGCACAAGTTCGACGAGCCCCTCTTCCCCTTCGTAGATCTTCGGGCTTCGAAGGGAATCGTCTTTGCCGCTGGCGAGGGATTCTCGAAGTTTACCGGCGGCCTCGGGATTGACCAGCGCGACGGCCTCTGGGCTGTGAATTCTTATCTGCTCGAGCAGACGCTCCCAGCTGGAGTGAGCCGCGAGGCCGACGAGGTCGAGCTCTCCGGCCAGGCTCTGAACCACCTGGTCAGTGCTCTCGCCGATAGATCCTGTCGAACCCAGGAGCAGCACTCTTTTCTTGGCCATTTAGTGGTTCCCGCTGTCTAAAAAAGTCAGGGTCGAAGCCGATCCGAAGGATAGCTTTCCCGGGCATCTTTTTCCACAAAGATGCCTTCAGCGCTCCCCGGCTTTGACCTTGACGGCGGTTCGCTATAACATTCCGGAGTCGACTATTGAGGAGCTTCGATCTATGTGCCCGGTGATTTTTGAAATCTTAGGAATGCCGATTCACGGCTATGGGCTGATGATCGTGCTGGGCTATCTGCTGACGGTCTTCGTGGCTACCCGTATTGTGCGCCGCTGGGGTCTGGAAGATGTGTTCTACGACCTGAGCATGGTCATGCTCTTGAGCGGGATCCTGGGCGGCCGCACGCTGTTCTACATCCTGAATTATTCCGGTGAGTTCGAGCACAGATCCCTTTTTGCCTTCTTCGCGATATGGGAGGGTGGACTCGTACTCTACGGAGGAGTAACGGCAGGCTGCCTCGGCGGCCTGGTCTATCTGAAATGGAAGAAGCTTCCCGTTCTGGATTTTATGGACGTGGCGGGCATCGTCGCCCCGATCGGTCTCGCTTTCGGGCGCCTGGGATGCTTCATGAATGGCTGCTGCTACGGGATGGTCTGTAGCGAGAATTATCCTCTGGGTGTTCATTTCCCTGAGACGTCTCCACCCTATGCTCACCAGCTCCATCTCGGCTGGATCAATGCGGGTGAGAGCATGGCGGCTGTGCATCCGGCTCAGCTCTACCAGGCAGGGCATGATTTCCTGCTCTTTTTTCTCCTATTGTGGTGCGTGGGAAGGGGATACGCGCCGCGTGGGGCGGGGATGCCGCTTTTGTGGTTCCTCTACGGCATCGGTCGTTTTTTCATCGAGGGACTCAGGGACGATACGCCTGTTACGTTTACAGGGTTGACGGTTTCACAGAACTACTCCCTGGTTGTCGCAACTCTATTTGGAGCACTTCTTACGTGGATTTACACCAGGCATTCCGATAAACAGAATGCCTCGGTCCCGATAATCCGGGATATTCCGGAAAAAAAGAAAAACGGCTGAAAACGGTGTTGACTGTCCGGATCGTTTGGCTATGATTCGGGGTTTGCGGCTATTTGCGCTGTAGAGTACTTTCCCGTCAGGGGAGGTGGTCGGTGGCAGTGTGAATGGATTGGTAAAAATACCAGGGAGTCGTTGCCCCCTGAAGGCGGCGGTTTTCTGTGCTCTTTGACAATTTGAATTCCTGTGAGGATCGAGCGTGAGAATCTGCCATCGAGCTGGTCGGTTTGTCCGGCCTGCTTGTCGTGATGGCAGACCTGTTTTATTCCTTCAAATACATTCCCGGTAACGGGAGGCAGGATGTCATTAAGGGCGAGAGCTTTTGCTTTCTTCGCCTGGCATTCGGCCTGTCTTGCCGGGTAGGTGAATATTTAACTGAAGGGTTTGATCCTGGCTCAGAATGAACGTTGGCGGCGTGGATTAGGCATGCAAGTCGAACGAGAACGGTTCCTTCGGGAACCTAGTAAAGTGGCGGACGGGTGAGTAATGCATAGACAACTTACCCCCGAGACGGGGACAACCACTCGAAAGGGTGGCTAATACCCGATATTTCCTGGAGTCGTTGGATTCCAGGTGAAAGATTGCCTCTGTTTCAAGCTTTCACTCGGGGAGAGGTTTATGTCCTATTAGTTTGTTGGTGAGGTAACGGCTCACCAAGACGACGATGGGTAGCCGGCCTGAGAGGGTGACCGGTCACACTGGGACTGAGACACTGCCCAGACTCCTACGGGAGGCTGCAGTCGAGAATCTTCCGCAATGCGCGCAAGCGTGACGGAGCGACGCCGCGTGGGTGATGAAGGCCTTCGGGTTGTAAAACCCTGTTACCTACTATGAATATTCGGTGGTGAATAGCCAGCCGAGCTGACGTAAGTAGGAGAGGAAGCACCGGCTAAATACGTGCCAGCAGCCGCGGTAATACGTATGGTGCGAACGTTATTCGGAATTACTGGGCATAAAGGGCGCGTAGGCGGTTTGGTAAGTCTGCATGTGAAATCCCTCGGCTCAACCGAGGAACTGCATCGGAAACTGCCAGACTAGAGTGCAGGAGGGGAGAGCGGAATTCCTGGTGGAGCGGTGAAATGCGTAGATATCAGGAGGAACGCCAGTGGCGAAAGCGGCTCTCTGGCCTGCAACTGACGCTGAGGCGCGAAAGCTAGGGGAGCGAACGGGATTAGATACCCCGGTAGTCCTAGCCCTAAACGATGGGCACTAGGTAGAGGAGGTTTTAGAGCTTTCTCTGCTGTAGCTAATGTATTAAGTGCCCCGCCTGGGGAGTATGGTCGCAAGGCTAAAACTCAAAGGAATTGACGGGGGCTCACACAAGCGGTGGAGCATGTTGTTTAATTCGAAGCAACGCGAAGAACCTTACCTGGGTTTGACATGCTTGGGCCAGCCTGCGAAAGCAGGTCTTATCTTCGGATACCCTTGCACAGGTGTTGCATGGCTGTCGTCAGCTCGTGTCGTGAGATGTCGGGTTAAGTCCCATAACGAGCGAAACCCTTGTCCTTAGTTGCCAGCGGGTTATGCCGGGCACTTTAGGGAGACTGCCGGTGTTAAACCGGAGGAAGGTGGGGACGACGTCAAGTCATCATGGCCTTTATGCCCAGGGCTACAAACGTGCTACAATGGTCGGTACAGAGGGAAGCGAACTCGTAAGTGTAAGCAAATCCCTTAAAGCCGATCCCAGTCCGGATCGGGGGCTGCAACTCGCCCCCGTGAAGTTGGAATCGCTAGTAATCGCGGATCAGCCATGCCGCGGTGAATGTGTTCCTGAGCCTTGTACACACCGCCCGTCAAGCCACCCAAGCAGGGCGCACCCGAAATCGTTGACCCAACCCTTCGGGGAGGGAGGCGCTGAAGGTGAGTTCTGTGAGGGGGACTAAGTCGTAACAAGGTAGCCGTAGGGGAACCTGCGGCTGGATCACCTCCTTTCTAAGGGATTACTTAGACTTCGCTCCGTTCTTCGGAGTGATGAAAATCTCTAAACACGTTTGGTTTCTCACAGGAATTCTTTTCTTGGAATTCGATGCGCGGTTGTCGCGCATCTCCAGGTTGCGGTGCACGGCCAGCCTTTCTTCGCTGGGATGGAGCCAGAAGGCTTTTCTTCGAGGAATGATATGTGGGCTTATAGCTCAGTTGGTTAGAGCGCATCCCTGATAAGGATGAGGTCGCTAGTTCGACTCTAGCTAAGCCCACCATTTTTTCTGGGAGAGCTCTCCCCGGTGATTGAACCGGCAACTGCAGCGTTGGCACCGTAATTACGCAGCCCTGGACGTTTGATACCGTTGGGGATGTAGCTCAGTTGGGAGAGCGCCGCCTTTGCAAGGCGGAGGTCGTCGGTTCGATCCCGATCATCTCCACCAGATTACTGTTACGGCAAACCTGGATTCCGGAAGAGATTCTAATGAATTTCTTTTATCCCTGTCCGCGGCCTTGTGTCGCCGGGGATGGAAGCGGGCGGCTCGAGAGAGCCCCCTTTGCTCTTTGACAATTTGGTGTAGCTTGGTAGTGGTGTCTAGAATCAGAACGTTCACTCATTGTAGTGCTGTAGCGTTCTCGATACTGGTCCTGAACCTTTGAGCGGTGAGCTCGAGGATCTTCGGATCTTCGCGATCGCCTGGTCGAGGGGGATTGACCGGCTGTTCGGGAATGATGGCAGTTAAGCTACAAAGGGTATACGGTGGATGTTTTGGCGCAAAGAAGCGATGAAAGACGTGGCATGGCTGCGATAAGCTCCGGGGAGTTGCTAAGCAAGCTTTGATCCGGAGATTTCTGAATAGGGAAACCTGGCCTGCATTAAGCAGGTCACTCTTGTCTGAATACATAGGGCAAGAGGGCTAACGGGGTGAACTGAAACATCTAAGTAACCCCAGGAAAGAAAAGAAACCTCGACTTCCTCAGTAGCGGCGAGCGAAATGGAAAGAGCCCAAACCGAGTTCATGTAAGCCAGCATGCGTTGTGAACTCGGGGTCGTGGGAGACATCAGGCCACGATGCTGTGTGGCCAGAGAGTTACAAAAATCGTTCCTAGTTGAATCACCTGGAAAGGTGAACCATAGAAGGTGACAGTCCTGTAAGCGAAAGGTTCGATTCTCTCGATG
>JAKUSY010000183.1 GCA_022451445.1 Planctomycetota bacterium | reverse complement strand
CCGAGGTTGTCGATGAGGTAGCCAGCTTCTTCGCTGAAACCATCACTCGGCAGGGCGAACTGGTCGTAGCTGTCAAAGTCCATGAACTGAAGATCGGTCGTATCCCGGTAGAGGAACTGGACGTGTCGCTTCTCGAAGTCCGGCTCGATGGCCGTATCCCCGCTGCGAAAGGGCTTGTCGACCTTCTGCTTGGTCCTCAGGTTCCTCGCGCGGACCTTCCAGCTGGTATTGCCGCCGCGTGAGGAAGGAGTCTGCATGGTGATCTTTTCGATCATGCAGGGGTGGCCATCGATATCGATGATCTGGCCTTTCTTGAAGTCACCGGGGTTCAGCATGTCGCCTCAGGTCTTTCTCGCATTTTGGAAGGGTCACATTGAGGCTCAAACGACACGACAGATCAAGCCTGTTCAAGAGGCTTCTTTGTTCTGCCGCCGCGGCCGGTATCAGGCCCCGGCCTTCACCGTCGCGCCCCGGTTGCGGGGCCGTGTTACCCGTACCTCGCCGCCGTGGAGTCCGAAACGCTTCCTGAGCTCTTCGGCCGCGGTCTCCGCCTCCCGCTGTCCCGGCAGGAGGGCGTAGAGGGCCGGTCCCCAGGAGCTCTGCCCGACTCCCTCGATGTTCGCTCCGCGCAGGTATCGCGAGATCTCGGCCGCCAGGTCGGTGGAGAAGGCGCCGCCCTGGGCCTCCTGGAAGGGCTCGCCTGCCAGCAGCCCGAATTCATGGAGAGCGCGGGAAAAAGCCGGCCAGTCGTCATTTTCGGCGGCGGTCAGCAGGCCCTTGTCGAGGAGGTCCTCGAGGCGGCCTACCGTCTCCGCGGGTACGGCGCCGAGTTGTTTGAAGCAGTCGGCCTCCCGCTGGCCGCTGAGGCCGCGGTGTCCCGGAGCGATCACGAGAAGAAAACGCCAGGCCCGCGGAAGCTCGATACGGGCGTGTAGAGCCGAGAGCTCCCGCTCCTCTGTTTTTCCGCCATCGACGAGGAAGCCGCCGCGCTCGAATCCATGCACCCCGATGGCTGAGCGCCGTCCGCGGTCGGTTCGGCCGGCGACGGCCTCGATTTCTCCATCGAGCCCGAGGAGGTTCGAGCAGGCGGTCGAGACAGCCATGCCGAGCTGGGTCCCGGTTCCGAGGCCCAGGTGATCTCCGGGGCAGGAGGCGATCTCGATGTTGAAGCGGGCGTCACACCCGGTGTGCTTTCTGAACCGGCAGATGAAATCCGCTACGCGGCCGGCGACAGGGTCTTCGGCGGCCACTCGGTCTCCATCCTGCGAGAGCCTGGCAGCCAGGCGGACGCCGGGACTTTCCACCATCACTCCCGCTCCCGCGTAGAACCTGCCGCTGGAGCCCACCGGGTCTATGAGCCCGAAGTGGAGACGGCTGCCGGTTTCGATGATCACGCTCTCGGGTGCCGGGCTCACCTGGTCTCATTCCCGGCCGCCTGGCGTCGCCGAGCCTCTTCCACATGGCCTCTCAGCAGCGAGAAGGCGCGGTGTTCGGCCTCCGCCCCGGTCTTGTCGACGAGGACCTGTAATTCATCGAGCTGCCGCAGGATGTCCCCGGGCGGCAGAAAGGCTGTACGGCTGGCGAGGATCGCCGCCTCCAGCACGGCGTTGCGGGCGCGGTTGAATCCCAGCAGGTCCCGGAGTCGCTCGCTGTGGACCACCCTGCAGCGGATGCGGGTTCGCTCTTTCCGGTCGTCGAGCTCCTCTACCCGGAACTCGTAGAAGCGGCAGGCGTTCTGGAGGTAGCGGCCCGTGATCTCCCGAGTCGCTGCCAGCGGTGTCTCGGCTTTCCCGATGGTTGCCCGGGCGATGAGCTCTACATCGTCGGTGATGTGGAAGACGCCCTCGCCGTGGCGCTTGAGGTTGCGGTAGGTTCTCGATGAGGTGTAGGGCTTCAGGAGAAGGCTCTCCATTTCCTCCGAGGCCAGGGGGCCCATCGGGGAGATGTTCACGTCCTCGAGTACGCCCTCCTCGTGGTCCGGGTTCAGGGTGGTCACGACGCCTTCGATGATGAGCTCCCCGGCGCCGCTCATGCGGTCTCCGGGATCGGATGCGGGCGCTCGAGGCCCGCGAGGCGGAGAAAGCCCGAAAGGAGCGCGTGGCCGTGCTCTGTGAGAACGCTTTCAGGATGGAACTGGATGCCCCAGACCTTGTGTTGGCGGTGCCTGATCGCCATGACGATGCCGTCTTCGGTGCGGGCGCAGACCTCGAGCTCCGCGGGGAGGTCCTCCTCGGAGACCGCCAGGGAGTGGTAGCGGCCGGCGAGGAAACCATCGGGGAGCTCTTCGAACAGGCCCTCTCCATCGTGGAGGATCCTGGAGGCCTTGCCGTGACACGGCTCGACCCGGATGATCAGAGCATCGCAGGCGGCGGCGATCGCCTGGTGGCCGAGACAGACGCCGAGGATGGGAATTTCCGAGCCCAGCTGGCGTACGGCCTCGATGCAGACGCCGGCGCCTTCAGGAGCGCAGGGGCCGGGCGAGAGAACGAGAGCGTCCGGGGACCGCTCGCGGATCTCCCCGGGCGTGATGGCATCGTTGCGAACGACCTCACAGTCGTGGCCCAGCTCCTCGAGGTAGCGGGCGAGGTTGTAGACGAAGCTGTCGAAATTGTCGATGAGTAGGATCATGCCGGTTGCCGGTCTGCGCTGCGGGGAAAAGCCGAGAATAGACCATCGCCCCCGTGAAGACAAGCCGTCCGCTACGCCGTCTCAGGGCCTGCGGCCAGGCCTCCGGTCATCATCGCGGCGTTCAGGCTCATCATCGGGCCGTCCCCTGCGCGGGAAGGGGAAGGCTGGGCGCCCGCGCCCGGGCTCCCTGCGCTCGTCGAAGGATTCTCCGCGCTGCGGACCCTTTGCGAGAAAGTCGGCCACAGCGCCCTTGTCGGCAAGCTGCCGATGGATGAACCGGGCGCGGCGGGTGGCGAAGCCCGCGATTCCTCGGCCCCCGGTATCGAGCGACCCGTCGAATTCAGCGAGCGGGTGCTCAGGTTGTTCCTCGGCCCTGACCGCGGCGCCGATTCGCTTGTTGGCCGCCTGGATCTTCGCGATGATGTTTTTTTCCGAGCAGGCTCCCTTCATGAGGGAACGTACTTTTTCGAGATAGAGAGTCCGCCAGGACTTATTGCCCAGGACCCGGTCGATGAGAGCCTTGTTGCGTATGAAGGGTCTGAAGATATCCAGTCCCTCCATCTGCGCCTGGGACCTGCCGTAGGTGAACTTGCCGAAGGCCTCGTTCATGTCCCAGGGGATGAAGGTGAAGTGGTTCTTCTCGAAGGCGTAGATGTAGCCGTTGTGCCCCATGCCGGTGTAGCTGTCGAGATTGGCGAGGATGTGGTTGGCCGCCAGCCAGTGGAGAAAGCTCTCGACGTCGAGATGCTTCTCGAGGTCGCCGTCATCTCCGCGTCTCACAGCCTCGAGCAGGTAGGAGAGGGCCGGTCCGCGCGCGCTTCCCTCCTTGCTGATGAAGCCCTCGTAGGGTTGGCGCTGGCCGCCGCGCCTGCGCTGGCGGCTCTCCCCGAAGGGATCGCCCACGCCCTCGATCTTGAAGAGATCGCCATCGTTGTCGGAATAATGCGCGCCGAGGAACTTCTTGTCGACCTGCTCGACGAGCGAGTAGACGCCGAGGTTGAAATCGTCGTGGATGCCGGGCACCGAGAGCGTGAGCGTCACGTGGGTCGCCCTGGGGGCCTTGATGCCCGCCTCGGCGAAGACTTCGTAGCTGACCACCTCCCGTACCCGCGAGGGGTCCTTGAAGGGGTGATGCAGGTTCAAGGTCGACTGGCCGTGGAGCTTCTTCGTGCCGCCGAAATAGCCGAGGTTGACCTTGAAGGACTTGTGCGGACCTCGGCCGCCGAAGGTAGAGTTGCCTTTGTAACGCACGCCGGCGCCTTCGAGCTTCCGGCCCTCGTAGATCACCGATGCTTCCGTGAAGATGAACGGGTTGCGCTGCAGGCGCTCCCAGTTCGCTTTTGTAACCGCCAGCGTGACAGCGGCCGGCTTGCCTGCGGCGAAGAGGTTGACGTTTTCTGTTTTCTTCTTCGTCGTTTTCTGGGCCACGGCCGGCGCCGATGCCAGCAGGCCGAAGACGAGCAGAAGCGCTGGAGCGATCCTGGTTTTCATTGAGGGAGTCTCCTAACAGGTTTCACGGACCGGCTCGTCTGCCGCTCTGGCGATGAGAGCCTGCCGGGTAAGGCGGACTATTGTAAACCACGCGGGCGGCTGGAGGGCTCAATTCTTCGCGGGGAAGAACTTATCGACAAGCTCCTTGTCCGGCGGCGGTGTCAGCAGCGTGACGATGATCATCACCGCGGTGGTGATTGCGACGATGAAGGTGACCGGCATCATGCCCAGGAGCAGGAACTCCTCCTTGTCCTCCGACAGGCTGAGGACATAACCGACGGTCTCAAGCACCGCCAGTGCCAGGACCCCGGCAATGGCTCCCTCCTTGTTGCTGCGCTTCCAGTAGAGCGCCGCGAAAAGGATGGGGAAGAGACCGGCGAAGCCGGTGAAGCACCAGACCCCGAGGTCAAAGACCGACTGTGTATTGCTCAGCCCGATGAGATAGCAGATCAGCACGATCAGGACGACGAAGCCTCTTCCGAGCAGGATCTTCTTTTCGTCGCTGATCCCGTCCTTGCCGAAGTGGTGGGAGATGATGTCGTTGGTGAAGAGGCTGCTGAGGCAGAGAAATTGCGAGTCCATGCTCGACATGATCGCGGCGAGCACCCCGGCGCCGATGAGTCCGGCCAGCACCTCGCCCGAGTAGCGCGCGACCATCACGCCGAGCACGGCATTCGGGTTGGTTGTATCCGGCAGGACACCGAAGGCCCACATGCCAAGCAGCACGCAGGGCACCCAGGTGATCAGGATGCAGATCGGGTGGGCGACGACGGTAAGCTTGAAGTTGCTCGCTTTTTTAGCCGTCAGCCAGTGCTGGAAGAGATGGGGGAACATGCCCACCGACAGCGGGATGAAGCAATAGGTCAGGAATTGCCACTGTCCGATCAATCCCTCCCTGGCCATGCGCGAGTTTTTAGCCTCGTTGGCCAGCAGCTTTTTAGATGCTTCCACTGGACCGCCAAGCTCCTTGGTGATGACATAGAAGGCGATCAGCCCCATGACCATGAAGACGAGGGTCTGCATGGTATTGGCCCAGGCGGTGGCTCGCATGCCTCCGAAAAAGACGTAGAAGAGCACCACCAGGCAGACGATCGCCATGCCGGCCCATTTCGGCACGGCGCCGCGCGGGGCTTTCGCTACCAGGGCGCCGACGGCTTTTTTCCACTCGGGCGCCTTGCTGAGGTTCATGAAGAGACCCTTGCGCTTGGGATGGAGCGAACCTGTAGCGGCCAGGGTACCAGTCTCCGCATTGTAGGTCAGATGCCCCTCCCAATCGGTGACTGTCACAGTTCCGGTTTCCTGGTTGTAGGCCGCACGTTTCTTCCATGGGGGAGGAATGTTCAGCTCGCCGATGTCGGCCTTGAGTTCAACAGTTGTGACCTTGTCGCTACTGAAGGTCTCCGGGGTGACGCCTTCGATGAAGCGTCCGGCGCCGATCACGCCCATCAGGATGTAGAGGACGACGAAGCATACCACCAGCGGGAAGAGAAGCAGCGCCAGGCCGTCAGATTGGTAGCGGTCACGGAAATAGGCAATCTGGGTGACGTAGCCGTGCTTCTTGCCCAGCGCCCAGACCTTGGCGCCGATGAGGAAGAAGATCGCCGCGTGGATGATACCCGACCACGAAGCCATGAGTCCGTAGACGCCGATGCCCTTGTCGAAGGTCTTGCCGGTCGAGCCGATGAGGGCGAAGGCGGTCATCGTCGTGCCGAAGACCGACATCAGCAGCATGAAGGGGCCAATGCCGCGGCTGGCCAGGAAGAAGTCTCCGGAGGTTCTCTTCAGCAGCCGTCCGGCGAAGATTCCCAGGAAGAGCAGCAGGGCGAGATAGCAGAGGATGATCGTGAAGGACATCAGCTGGCCTCCTCTTTCCCTGTTTCCGCTGTGCCCTCTTCCTCCTCTTCGTTGTCAAGGTGATCCGGCCAGCAGAACTTCACAGCCACCAGGCCGACGAGCCCGGCCGCCAGCGAGATTCCCGCGTGCCAGGCCAGGCCGATCGGCATGAAGCCCAGGATCAGCGGCTCCTTCGCATCCCACCACCACCAGTCGTGGTGAAGGATGGCCAGTAGAAGGATCAGTCCAATAACCAGGATTCGCACAGTTGTCTGCCTCGGACAGGTTGAAGGCGGCGCAGCCGCTCGATCTCCGCATGATCATGCGAAAGCGGCGGGCGGCTGTCAAGATATGACAGGCCGTGCGGTCCGAGGTGGCAAGCCACCGCAGGCGTGTTAGGATACGCCATCGAGGTAAGCAGGATCCGGGAGTTGACCGTGAGTGAGCTGGTTCGTCTTGAACGT
>JAKUSY010000182.1 GCA_022451445.1 Planctomycetota bacterium | reverse complement strand
GGAACAGGGTGCCGCGGTCTGAGAACTCGAAGCGACCCTTCTTCTGGAAGTTGGCGCCCGTGAAGGCCCCCTTCTCGTGGCCGAAGAGCTCGCTCTCGACCAGCTGAGGCGAGAGCGCGGCGCAATTGAGCGGCACCAGGGGACGATTCTTGCGCAGGCTGTTCTCATGCAGGGCCTGGGCTATGAGCTCCTTGCCAGTTCCGTTCTCCCCGGTGATCAGGACGGAGACATCCGTCCCGGCGATCTGCTTGCACAGCTCGATGACCTTGCGCAGCGGCTCGCTGTTGCCGACGATTCCCTCGAAACCGAAGCGCTTGTCGAGACGCTCCTCGAGCTCCCGGTTCACCCTGACGAGCTCCTGGTGCTCGAGCGCCCTCTCGACGCGAACCCGCAGCCCCTCGATATTCAGCGGCTTCACGAGGTAGTCCACCGCGCCGCGCTTGAGAGCATCGACCGCCGTCTCGATGGTGGCATGGCCGGTGAAGACCACCACCGCGACAAAGGGATTGATCTGCTGGGCCTGCCTGAGGATCTCCATGCCATCGAAATCATCCATGACCAGGTCGGTCAGCACGAGATCGTACTGACGCCTGGAGAGCATGGAGATGCCCTCGGAGCCGCTGGTGGCGACATCGCAGCGGAAATCAACCGCCTCGAGGACGTCCCTGGACCCCTCGGCGTGATTGCGATCGTCATCGACGATCAGGATCAGTCCCCGGCCGCGATCGACCTCTTCATTGCCCGCCTCGGCCGAATCAGCCTGCAGCTCTTCTGTCGTATCGGTGCTCATGTTTCTTTCCTCTCAAGCGGCAGGTAGACGGAGAACTGGCTCCCCTTGCCCTTGACGCTCTGTACCTCGATGAACCCGCCGTGCTCCTCGATGATCCGCCTGGAAATCGCCAGGCCTAAGCCGGTGCCGCCGTCACGAGTAGAGTAGTAGAGCTCGAATATCCGCTCCAGCTTCTCAGCCTCGATGCCCGGGCCGGTATCGATCACCTCTCCAATGGCGTATTCCACCCCGTCTCTCTCGACTCGATCCGTCTTGAGAATCAGCTCTCCGCCACCGGGGCTCATCGCCTGGCGGGCATTCTGAACCAGGTTCTGAAAAACCTGGCGCACCAGGTCCACGTCGAAGGAGAAAGGAGCGAGGTCGACGGAGAGCCCCAGGCGTATCTGAACGCCTGAGCGTTCCGCCTCAGCGGTAGCGAACTCGGCGAGGTCCTCAAGCATTTCATTGAGGCTCTTGACCTCCAGCGACAGCTCGTGGCGCTCGGTAAACCGCAGGAAGGTCTCGATGATGCGCTCTACCCTCTGGACCTCAGACGACATGACCTGCAGACGCCTCAGAGCTCTCTGCCCCTTTGGAGTGTCGACATCCTTCCACTCTTCCTGCAGAAGCTGGGCGCTGAGATTGATCGTCGAAAGCGGATTCTTGATCTCGTGGACCAGGCTGCCGGCCATAGCAGCTACATCCACCTCCCAATCCTTCTGGGAGGTTGAAGTCCTCGTTTCCTGTCTTTCTGGCATGATTTCATCTCAATGAACGATGAATAACCCGAAAATCATACCTATAGAGAGGCCCATCGACCAAAAAAATGTCAATTTGGCAGTTTTAGGACGGTTTTTTACCCTGATTCAGGAGAACCCGGCCTATCAGCCCTTGATGGGAGTCTTGTCGGCAAAAGACGATGGAAGAATTCCCTACACGAGAGACAGGGTCCTGAGCCTGGCCTGAGCAAGCTGCGCTACCCCGACACCTCGGCCAGGGCAACTGGAAAGCGCCCAACAGATGCTCCGACTGGCCCCCTTGTCGAGCACAGAGGCAGGGAGCAGTCGTCGAGGTCCTTGCGGACCTCGTCGCGCAGCTTTTTATTCTGGCGCTTCGCGGTACGCTCGCGCCATTTGCGAAGCTTCTCGCTCTCGGTCGCACTCAGGATGTTGTTGAGCTCGTAGCCCTTGAGGTACTGCAGGGCGTAATTGTACTGCTCGAGAAGATAGGCCGCCTCGAAGGCTTTCCAATAGGCCTCAGGAATGACCTGCCCTGTACTGAAATGGATGTTGAACTGCTGCAGGGCCATCTTGAAATTGCGGTTGGCCTTTTCCCTGTTTTCCTTGCTGAAGGCAGCCAGGGAGGCCTTCTGCTCAGCAGCCGCCTTCTTTCCCTGCTCGCCCTGCTTCAGGCTGAGAGTCCAGTAGTAGACCCCGACCATGCGCAGCGCCTCGCCGTAATGGGCGTAGCAGCTGGGGCAGTCGATGGCGTTGGGGAAGACCTCGGCAGTAAGCTTGCGTTTCTCGACAAAGCACAACAGGGCCTCGATATCGATTCCCTCATCCGCATTGGCCTGGGAAGCGACGAACCGCTGCATGCAGATATCCGCTTCCTCGCGCAGGATCTTTACCCTCTGTGCCTTCTCCACAGAGCTCAGGTTGGTCTTACCCGTCGAACCGCACCCGCAGAGAGAAAGAACCGCGCAGCACAGTAAGCACTGACACGCCCTCCACGGATAGAAACCCATATTTTTCATGCTTCGATTGTCTTCCAACAAACTGTCTCCCTCAACAACTACCTCAACAACTACGCCCCCGGACAACCGGGGGGCATCTGAAGGTGAAACCTTCTCCTAGCTCATGAGAACCTAACACGAGACTAGCCCGGAATCAATTTAGCGGCTCCCGCCTAGACGATCGAAGATCTCCCTGTCGAGGCGGATCCGCAGCGTTTTGTGGCTGCTCAACATTACCAGACCTGCCGGGGCGCCCCTTGGCTTCGAAACCAGCTTGGCAGGGGCGTAATCCACGTCAGCCGAGGCTCCCTCGACAAAAACCGCGCTGGAGCGCCGAGTGAGACTGTAGTAGAGAGCCAGCTGGGCCGCCTCGAGCAGGGTGTCCCTGGGAACGGTTTTCCCGGGTACCGTGCGGATGATGACGTGCGCCCCCGGCCTGCCGCTCACATGCAGAAAGATGTCGTTACCCCGCGCCAGGCGCAGACTCAGCTGGTCATTTTCACGCGCGTTTCGCCCGACCAGGATGGTGAAACCCTCCGAGGAGACAAAGCGGCGCGGACCGGACGGGGCGTCTTCCCGCCGGCGCCGGCCCGGGCGCCTCTTTGCTCCCAGGTACTGCATAGCCTCTTCAGACAGCTTGTCGAGAATTTCCTCATCGGCGGCCTCTTCGACCCGAGGCGCCAAGAGCTCCAGGGCCTCGAGCTTCGCCTGGAGCTCCCCCTGGCGTGATTCTATGGCGGGTCCGGCCCGCCTGGCCTTGCGGTAGCGCTTGAAATAGCGCTCGATGTTCTCTTCAGGCCCGAGCCGAGGATCGAGCTCGATACGGACCGGCTCCTGCCCAACGGAGAAATAATCCACCAGCTCGACCTCCTCGAGGCCGCGGCGCAGACTCGCATAGGATCCCTTCAGCAGCTCACCGAGCTCCTTGTGGCGCTCGAACCCAACGAGGGCGGCGAGCTCCGCCTCGAGCTTCCCCAGAATTTTACGCAGTCGTTTCCGCTCCCTCCCCAGGGCGCCCGAGAGCTTCTTCTTTTTCTCCAGCAGCATTCCCCCGGCTTGCGCCGCGGTCAGCTTTTCCGCCACCAGGAAGTTGAGAGGAAACTCCCCCTCGCCCGGTGGATCGACAAGCCACCCGGGAATACCCGCCGCCACGGCTCCCGGCGGCTCGGGAGGAAACTCGTAGACCTCGCCCCTGTCATGACGCGAGACGGCGCCCGAAACATCCGAGAGCATACAGACGATCCTGCGTTCCTCATCGAGCAGAAAAACATCCGGCCGCGCTCCAAACATCTCCTGGACCAGGAACAACCCCCCGGCTGCTGTATCAAAGACGAGCTCCGCGATTCGATCCCTTCCCACCTGGCGCAGCTCATCCAATACCGCCCCCTCGAGCCGCGAACGCAGGGCCCGGCAGAAATCCCCTGGAGCCGGAGCCCGGAAATTACGGGCCGGCTGCAGATGCAGCCTGGCGAAGCCCGGCTGGGCGCCGAGGTAAAGAAACCTGTTCTCCCCACCGGCGTAGAGCCTGAAAATCCAGCCCCGCTCTCCCTCATCGTAGACGTTCTTCAGGCGCGCGCCCGCCAACGCCTCCCCGCACTCATCGAGGACCACGCTCAGTTCCGCCGCCCCAAAGGTCATGACAAGAGCGCCGTCATGGACTCGCCTCGTATCGAAGCCTTGTATGGAAGCCTTGTATGGAAGATTCAGTCTCCCAGCCACTGCTCATCGCAGAGGCTGTAATCGACGAGCTCATCGTCGCCGAACCAGAGAGCTATTTCACGCTGCGCGGATTCCGCGGAATCCGATCCGTGCACGAGGTTGAACTGTCGCGAGATACCGAGATCTCCCCTGATGGTTCCCGGGTCGGCCTCTCTCGACTGTGTCTGTCCGATCAGCTTGCGGCAGACGGCTATGGCCTCCGGCCCTTCGAAGACCACCGCGCAGACCGGGCCGCTGGTCATGAAACCGACCACGTCGGGAAAGAACGGCTTGTCCCGATGCTCTCCGTAGTGCTCCTCGAGCACCTCGCGGGGAAACTGGCGAAACTTGAGACCTGCGATCTTGAGCCCCTTTGCCTCGAAACGGCCGAGGATTTCGCCTACCAGGCGTCTCTGGACGCCATCTACCTTCACAAGAATGAGCGTACGTTCCATGAAAATACCAACTTCCGTAATTCCGGCAGAACCGGGCTTCTGGTCGCCCACAACGGGCATCGCGGAAGCATAGTGCATGGCAGGAGCGAAGTCAAAAGGTCCCGCTCCACTCCTCCATGTTCCGATTATCCACCCTCAAATGCCGTAAATCGACCTCCTGAGCCGCCTCAGCGGTCTGATGTTATACTCCTTCGGGTCCAATTAAATGCGGGAGCTTCAGGACGATGGTCAACGAAACAGTCGAGAAATCGGCGGGTACTCTTCTGGAAGAGCTCTGGAGTGATTTCGAGTCCAGCCTTCCCGGCGGCGGTTTTTTTCGCCATGCCCTGGCGGCGACCTCCTGCCTCGCAGGCAAGAGCCTGCGGGATTACCATCAATCGATACTCGGAGAGCTCATCAGGCTCTTCGGCGCTGAGCGAGCTTTTCTCTTCCCCTACCAGGAGCGCCCGGAGGAAGAAGACCCCGCCCTCGGCGCCTGCGAGGCCTCACGGGATCTCGATGGAGACCCCATCAGCGACCCGGAGCGCAAGGTGTCCGCTGAGCTTCTACTGAAAGTCGCCCGCGATGGCCTTCCCTGCCACGACGGCACCGACAACGAGGAGGGCTCACGGCTGGTCCTTCCCGCCGTCTCCAGGGACTCGGTTCACTGTGTGCTGGTGGTGGAGAACCGCTTCAAGGAGCTTGACCTCGAAAGCCGCAACCTCGCTGCAGCGCTGGTTTACTGCCGAGCCCTGGCCGCCGGCCGGAACCTGGCCGGAGCTATCGAGGAGAACGAATCGCTCTGGCGCGAGATCTGCCGCCAGAGAGAACACGCGGGAGAAAACCAGCCCACCGCGCCTGCCACGGCGAAGGCTAGCTCCAGGCGCGAGGGACTGGTTGGAGACTATTCGGAAATCATTGGCCGAAGCCCGCGGATGATCGAAATACTCCAGGTAATCGACCGGCTGTCGGAATCGTGCGCCCCCGTGCTGGTCAACGGAGAGAGCGGTACGGGCAAGGAATTGGCGGCGCTGGCGATCCACCAGAACAGCCCCCGGCGCAACCGGAAGTTCGTTTCGGAAAATTGCGGCGCCCTGACCGAAACCCTGCTCGAGAGCGAGCTCTTCGGTTACGTGAAGGGCGCCTTCACCGGGGCGACAAAAGACCACAAGGGACTCTTCGAGCAGGCCATCAACGGCACCTTCTTCCTCGACGAGGTGGGAGACATGAGCCCCGCGATGCAGAAGAAGCTGCTGCGGGTGCTGCAGGAAGGCGTCATCCGCCGTGTCGGCTCGACGGAATTCACCCCGGTAGATGTGAGAATCGTCTCGGCAACCAACAAGGACCTCCTCGAAGAATGCCGAAACGGAAACTTCCGTGAGGATCTCTACTACCGCCTGAACGTCATCAACCTGGTGCTGCCGCCGCTGCGGGACCGCCGGGAGGACATACCCGCCCTGGTTGAGCATTTCCTCAGCTCGGCAACCGCCGGACATTCGAAACCGGTCACCATCGAGGAGGCGGCCATCGAGGTTCTCGCAGAGCATTCCTGGCCGGGTAATATCCGTGAGCTTCAGAACGAAATACTGAAGCTGGCCGCGCTCTGCGATGAAAACCACATCGGGCTGCGAGACCTTTCCGACAAGATGAGGAATGGCGATAGCCCGATGAATGCCAGGGGAGCCAAATGGGTGGAAGAATTTGCCCATTTAAGCCTCAAAAAAGCAACTGAAGAGCTTGAATGCGAGCTCATACGCAAAGCTCTCGACAATAGCGGCGGCAACAAGAGTCTT
>JAKUSY010000181.1 GCA_022451445.1 Planctomycetota bacterium | reverse complement strand
ACAGGTTGCCCTTCTTGCGAAGCTTGCCGATGCTCCTGGGCTTCGCCCCTGCACCGGCCGCCGTCGGGACCGGCGCCGGATTGACAGCGATCAGTGCACCGATCGCCTCGTCGGTTTTTTCCGTGCTGGGGTTGAAGCCGGCCTCGGTATCCTTGCCGCAGGCCCAGAGCAGGCCCCTGGCGACCATGTCGAGATATCTCGGCTCGGCCATCGTCTCGTTGTAGTGGCCGATGGTCGTCGCGAAGACCTTTCCATCGCCGTAGCTGTTGGTCCAGACGCAGATCTGCGGCTTGTTGTCGCCCCGACGCCTGGCCTGGCCGAGCACCGTCGCGGTGTCAAAGAACCTGATCGAATGGTAGAGCTCTCCCTTGGGCGCGACGAACTTCGAGCCGAATCCCTTCATGATCGGATGGGCGGGCTTCACGTTATCGACCGTGAAGGAATAGTGCGCCCCGTGTCCCGGCGACTGCATGCCGACGAACTCGAACCACTGGTCGTCGCCTGTGCGATAGCAGTGCATGGCGCAATGGATCAGCAGCGCCGGCAGACCCTCGCGATGCGGCCGAAGGATATTGGCAACGAACTCCTTGTCCTTGACGCCGGCGAAGCACTCATTGTGCACCACGACGTCAAAGCCCTCGGACCAGTCACGATCCTGGTAGAGAGGTATCTTCGTATTGGTGGTGCTGCCGCCCTGGCGGGCAACGGTCCAGATAACGTTCGCCCGGGCCGAGATACCGCGTGTGAGGATCAGCTTCTGGCGGTCGTAGTCATGGCAGCAGCCGCCTGTGACCAGCAGGGCCTGGAGCGGCCGGCTCTTCTTCGCAGCGGCCTTCCCGGCATCCTGGGCGGATCCCGGAACAGCGATGCCGGCAGCGAGTATCAACGAGAGCAGAAAACGTTTCATCAGCTCAGGAACCTCCGGAAGGGGAAAGCGCCCGGCACATGCACAGACGAAGGCCGCTTCCCGTAAGCATTGGTCTCAATGCAACAAAGAACAGGAATCTTAAGTCCTCCGGGGGCGTTTTCATAGCGCCGGGGGCTCGACGGAACAGCCGGGGAGGCTCAATCCCGCTCCTCATCCTTGCGCCAGATCTTGCGAACCTTGCCATCGGAATCCATGTCGATCACGCAATCGGAATCATCGCGCGGCGGCGGGGGCACGGAGGACGTCTCCTCCCCTGGAGCTCCTGTGGGCGGCGCCCCGCCAAACGTAAAACCCCAGCTCCGGGCGTTTCCGTTCCCGGGCGCACCGCCTCTGAACAGTCCACCAAAGAAACGGTTGAGATCGGCAGAGCCCCGCTTCAGAGCCTCCTCCGTCCGTACCCGCAGCAGCTCGGCCTGGGCGAGGACGATAACCATCAACGCGATCAGGAAAAGAAAGATGTTCCCGGATTGGAAAGACCAGTAGATGAACCCCAGGGCGACAACCTGCCCGACCCGTACCGCGATATGAGTGGCCTTGAGATAGGACAGCTTCAGGGCGAGCAGGGCCCGTAATATCCTGCCTCCATCCATGGGAAAACCCGGCAGCAGGTTGAAGATCCCCAGTGCGAGGTTTGCCCACATGAGAGCCAGGAGGAAAGAATTCTCCTGGGACACAGCGCCAGGGAGAAGAAACAGCAGGCCGAACACCAAGCCGGCAATCACGAAATTAACCAACGGCCCCGCGGCCGTGATGAAAAGCTCCTGGCGAGGCTCCCGCGGGCTGCGCTCGAACATCGCCATGCCGCCGATACAGGTCATCTTGATCTCCCGGGTGTTGATGCCGCAGCGGCGAGCGGTGAGACAATGCCCGAACTCGTGAAGCAGCAGGCAGCTCATTAAACAAACCATGAAAAACAGGCTCGTAAAAAAAGCCCCGGAGAAATACCTTTCCGGCCTCTGGAGATCCCACGCGATCCAGAACATAAACAACCAGAAGCTCCAATGCGCCCTGACTGGAATGCCGAAAGCCTTGAAAAGATGGGTATAGGCCACGAATGTAGTTTTCCCGGATAAATGAGTAGGTTGCCTTAGCCACCTGAGTCTAACGCAATCCATTTACCAGAAACGCTTTTTCGAGACTTAAATTCAGAACGATCAACCGAAGTGTGGGCTCAGAAACAGCTTGTATACAGAGGAGTAAGAAGGACCCTTCCCGGGGAAGAACCCAACACTGCCAGCATGGCAGATGAGAACACCCGAAAAGGCAGTCAAAGCTCTCCGAAACCCGCCCCGCTTCGTTGAGCTCAGGCTCCGGAAGAGGATCCCGATTTGTGGAAATACTTACGCACCAGGTCCTCCGGGGGAGGCGGGCCCAGGCGCGTTACCACGTAACCGGCCACGAAGCTGACCAGCAGGCCGACGATGATCGGATCGAACTCCATGAGGCGATAAGGCCTGAAGAAGCTGCCGTTGGCCCAGATCCCCCCGACGTACATCGACAGGTGGGCTGCAAAGCCCCCCAGCATGCCGGCCATGCAGCCCTCGACGTTCGAGCGCGGCCAGTAGATGGCGTAGACCACCGGGGCGAGGAAACAGGCCGCCAGTCCGCTGCCGGTGTAGACAATGATATCCTGCAGGAACTGCGGCGGGTTGACCGCCCCCAGAAGCGCCGCGGCCCCCACCACCAGGGTGAACAGATAGCTCAGCCACTTGAGGCGGCGCTCCGAAGCTCCAGGGTTCATGTTGCGCTGGTAGATGTCGCGCACCAGGCCCGATGAGATCATCAGCAGGAAGCTGTCGACCGTCGACATCACCGCCGCGAAGGGGGCGGCGATGAGCAGGCCGGCCAGCCAGCCGGCGCCGACGTTCTCGGTCAGGAAGACCGCCATGGCCGGCATGATGCGATCGCTCTCGGCATCCATGCCGGGCATCAGAACCCGGGCGCAACAGAAGATGATCACCAGCGGGAAATAGATCAGCGAATAATAGATCGCCACCGTGAAGATCGAGCGTCGCAGGGTCACGGTATTGTTGAACGCCATGAGCCGCACCATGCTGCTGGGCTGGCCCGAACCCGAGATTGCCCACATGAAGAAGAAAGAGATCACCAGGCTCAGGGGAAGGAACCCGGCATCACTGCTCGGGCTTGGGCCGGGACCGGTGACGTAGACTCCCTTGCGCCCTTCCTCGGCTCCGTAGGCGTAGTCTTCGAGCGCGAGCTCACCGAGAGTAAGATCGCGCCGGACCCGGTCGCCTTCGTTTTTGAGGACCTGCTCGCGGTCTCCGACAGTGGTGATCTCGAGGCCTTTTACCCCGGGCCACCCGGTCCCGGCGGCGACCCCTCCACTGTCATCGATGATACGGAAGAGGCGTGCCTCCGCGCCCTCAGCCGCACCCGACGCCAGGATCCAGGCTCCTTTGTCCAGCGAGGCGCCTTCCTCCAGGGGCGTAGGGCTCAGAAATGTCGCGGTGCCCTTGCGTGGCGGACTCATCTCAGCCATCCGCAAGGTGGCGTGCTCCAGCGACCCGACCCCCTCCGGCGCCTGCTGACCAACGAGGTAGAGCGCCAGGGGCAGCATGACGATGACCCCGCAGACCATGACGATGCCCTGCATGACATCGGTCCAGACCACGGCCTGGAAGCCGCCGTAGGTCGTATAGGCGACCACGGCAAGACCGAAGCCCAGCAGGCAGAGCAGGTAGGCGGGATCCACGCCTTCAAAGAAGGAGAGCCCGCCGAGAGAGGCCCCCAGGTAATCAGTGGCCGACTCGAAAACCGCGACACCATCCAGCAGCGTCTTCAGCATCAGGCTGCCGGCCTTGAACTGGGCGATGAGGTTGAAGGACATGAAAAAGACGATCAGCGCCACCGCCAGCAAACCGAAGCTCGCGCTCCGGAAGCGGTCACGGATCACGTCGGGGACCGTGATGGCCCCCGATCTGCGGGCCACCTGGTTCAGGCGCTTGCCGATGAAACCCATCGTGCAGATCGGGAAGACGATGTAGCTGCCGATCCATAGGCCCAGGATCCAGCCGTGGCTGTAGATCTTCGAGGGGAAGCCGGTGAAGCTCCCCCCCGACGCGCTGGTGGCGGCGAAGGTCAAGGCGAAGGCCCACACCCCGAGACCCCTGTTGCCGATGAAGTACTCGCTGAGGAAGTCGCTTCCCTTGCGCAGATGGTTGGCGATGATCGCCAGCGAGAAGACAGCCAGGGTGTAGAGCAGGAAGGTAACCAGCGCCGGGGTAAAGCCACCGGCGGCGGCGACAACCGGGCTGGAAAGGAGATGCCCGCTACTCATGGACTCACCTCCCCGGCGGCGGTTTCCGCCTCAGCGGGAGCGTCCTCCCCGAGATCGCCATCCTTCATGTAAAAGAAACAGAACCATAAGGTAAAGACGTCGGCGAGAAGCCAGGGCACGGCGATTCCCCAGAAGAGCCAGGAGGGGATCCCCCAGACTGTGCTGAACTCGTTTTCATCGAAGGTGTCCGGAAAGCCGTTCAGGTAGCAATAGGGTACGGCCCACAGGAGCGCCGCGACCCACAGCATCAGGATGATGAAAGCTTCCCGCCGGGAGTCGAGGAATACCGGATCCCAGGGGGTGTTCTCAGGTTCCGGGTTGTTCTCTGGAGCGTTCATCTGTCCCCGCAGCCTCAAATTCAGTACTTAAGCTGACACTCTCCACCTGAGCGAATTATTCTACGGCTACCGGCTGAGCTTGCATAGACAGCGCAGGAGGATAGCCGGCTAAGAACCATCTCGATAATTCCTCTGGCGGCAGAAGTGTTTTCCCCTAAGCTTGGGCCACACCTGCTGAACAGGCCCATCGAAACGAATTTCCCCACAGGCTGAAGCCCTATGCCCTCCCTCGCTACCCCCCGCCCGCTGCTGCGGGCGATCAAGAAACAGGTCGGCAAGGTCAGGGTCTCCCTTCGCTCCCAGGGCGAGGCGCTCGAGGAGCTCTTCCAGCTCTTCACCAGCGAACGACGGCATCTGAAACGCTTCAGCTACATGAACGACCCGCGCCTGCGCCTGGCCTACCTGCGCTACCATCTTCCTCTCAACACCGTGCGATCGATCTGCGTCCTCAAGGACCTGCTGGTGCGCTATCCGGCGATCGCGGAAGCCGAATGGATAACCGATATCGGTGCCGGGCCGGGCAGCTCGACCATCGCGAGCCTGCTGACCCTGGCCCCGGACCGTACGAGACGCTACCTGCTGACAGACCAGAGCCGCAGCGCCCTGCGGGTCGCCCGGGAGATCTTCGAAGAGTGCGCCCCGCCTGAAAAGGACGGGATCAAGGCCTCCATCACCACCGTGCAGCAGAAGCTCCCGCTGCTGCCGCGCTTCCAGGGGCCGACCCTGGTGTGGATGTCCATGGTCATCAACGAGTTCGACCACCCCGACCGGCGGGGAATCGACATCAAGAGTCTCTTCGCCAGGCTCGCCGAGAAGCTGCCCGCCGGCAGCACCGTCGTCATCATCGAACCGGGACTCAGGCAGCAGGGTCGCCGGCTCCTCGCCCTGCACGACGCCCTTCTTGAATCACAACGCTGGGAAGTGCTCGCTCCCTGCACCCACCAGAAAGCCTGCCCCCTCCTTGAGGAGAGCAACAGGCCCTGGTGCCATTTTCACTTCAGGTGGCAGCCGGGAGACATCGTCAAGCAGATCGCCGTGCCGCTGGGCCTGGTCTCCGGCAAGGGATCGATGAGCTACCTCGTGATCCAGCCTGCAAAGAAAGGCGGCCTGCCGGGCAACCAGGACCCCGAGCTCGCCCGGGTCATCGGAGACCCGATGGAGGTCAGGCGTACCGGCGCGGGCATCTACCTCTGCCAGGACGGCAAGAGACGAGTCTTCCGCGACCCGCCGGATGAAACGACCCGCGGCGCCCTGCTCAAGAGAGGCCGCCAGAACCGGGATGCCCGGCTCGTAGCACCCTGGCCGGGAGGCTCACCCGAGGCGAAGCACCCGCGCCGCCCGCGGAAGGACCGCCGTCCACCGCCGCAGACGAAGCCTCCGGGAAAAACCGGCAAGGCGTGAGCCGGCCTTACTCTGCCGTGACGGGATTGGTGAGCTTGCCGATGTTCTCGACCTCGATGGTGACCTCGTCGCCATCCTTGAGAAAGACCGGGGGGTTGCGCGCGGCGCCTACTCCCTGGGGCGTTCCCGTCAGGATCAGCGTACCGGGCAGCAAGGTGGTACCCTGGCTGAGAAACTCGATGAGCGTCGGAACGTTGAAGATCATGTCCGAGGTGGTCCAGTCCTGCATCACCTCGCCGTTGAGGGTCGTGCTGAGCTTCAGGGCGTTGGGATCGGGAATCTCATCCGGGGTGACCAGGCAGGGGCCCAGCGGCAGGAAGGTATCGAAGGACTTGCCGCGGCACCACTGGCTGCCGCCCTTCTCGCTCTGCCAGGTGCGGCCGCTGACGTCGTTGGCGCAGGTATAGCCGAGGACGTAGGCGAGCGCGTTAGCCTGGGATACGTTCTTCGCCTCGCGGGCGATGACCACCGCCAGCTCGCATTCGTAGTCGACCGTCACCGGCTCGATGGCGGGA
>JAKUSY010000180.1 GCA_022451445.1 Planctomycetota bacterium | reverse complement strand
ACCCGGAACGCAAACACGCGAACCCAACAGAGCCTCCTACTCCTCGCTTCTTTATTTGTGTTAAAGTAAATTCAGAGACGGGTGGCTGAGAAGAAGCCGCGAAAACACAAACCTGTAAAATTCCATGCACAGCAATACCGGGGAAAAAGAACAGAGCACGGGCAACGACACCAACAGAAGAGTGGCTCTTCTCATCGGCCTGATCCTTCTCGGAGTGTTCACCAGGCTGATTCCTCACCCCTCGAACTTTACATCGGTAGGCGCCGTGACGCTCTTTGCCGCCTTTACCTTTCGCAAGACCTGGCTGGCCTGCCTCGTACCGCTGGCCGCGGTATTGCTGAGCGATGTCGCTCTCCATCTCATCACCCCGTGGCCCGCCTTTGGCGCCATCAAGCTCTTTGTCCTGGCCGCCTTATGCCTGACCATGGCCGCGGGAAGATACCTTCGGAAACCGACCCCGCTGAAAATCGGAGGCTGCGCTATCGGCAGCTCGCTGGTTTTCTTCATCGTGACCAATTTTGGCGTGTGGCTCACAGGTGGTGGATTCCATTATCCCCTGAACCTGCAGGGCCTCCTGGCGACCTTCACTGCGGCCATCCCTTTTTTCCAGTGGACCCTGGCCGGCACTTTATTCTACAGCGCCGGCCTCTTCGGGGCGCTGAAACTGGCTGAATCAGCCATTCCCGGGACCCGCTCCGAATCCGCGCCCGCCTGAAAGCCCGGTCGAGATCGCTTCATTTGTTGAAACCCGGGCGGATGGCGGATAATAAATAAGTACCGCATGAGTCCCCCGCAAAATGAACACCATGACAGGAGCGTACTCATGAAAGCGCTCTTCGGCGTACTCTGCCTGCTGGGGCTGGCGAGCCTGCCGGCCCGGGCCGACAGCCCGGGCTATTGGGCGTTCCGCCCCCTGGCACCGGCGAAGCCGCCCGTACTCGATGGCGACTCATGGTCAAAAACAGGGATTGACCGCTTTGTGCTCGCCAAGCTACGGATTCGCGGCCTGGCGCCGAACAAGCCCGTTGGCCGGCGCACGCTGATCCGCCGGGCCTGCTTCGATCTCATCGGTCTCGCCCCGACACGCCGGGAGGTCGAGACCTTCAGCTCCGATGAATCCCCCGACGCGTACGGGAAGCTACTTTCGCAGCTCCTGGCCAGCCCCCACTACGGCGAACGCTGGGGGCGCCACTGGCTCGACGTCGCGCGCTTCGGAGAAAGCCACGGCTACGAAAGCGACAACGAGCGGCCAAGCGCCTGGACCTATCGCGACGCGGTCATCCGGGCGCTCAACGATGACATACCCTTCTCAGACTTCATCCGCTGGCAGATCGCCGGAGATGTACTGCGAGGCGATGACCCGCTGGCCGTGGCGCTGACCGGATTCATCACCTCGGGCTCCACGGTAACCAACGTTGATGGCGTCGACAGGGAGAAGGCGAAATACGACAAGATGGACGACATCGTGTCGGCCACGGGCTCCGCCTTTCTCGCCCTGACCGTCGGCTGCGCCCGGTGCCATGACCATAAATACGATCCGATCGCTCAGCGCGACTACTACCGCCTTGTCGGCTTCTTCCTGCCCGGCAGCGCCCGCGATCGCCAGATCGCCATCGGCCGCTCCGGCTCCAGGGTCAAGGGGCTGGCCTGGAACGGGGGCAATAAAACGAAGAACCCGCTGCTGGAGCGTGGCGACACGGAGAAAAAAAGCACCGATGTAGGGCTCGGCGTCCTCGCGGCCCTGAGCCCCGATGACGGAGATGTCACACGCTGGATCGAATCGAGCGAAAAAAAGAGCGGCGATGGGCGGCCCGGGCTCGCCCAGTGGCTGACGAATGTCGACGACGGCGCCGGGGCGCTGGCGGCTCGCGTCATTGTCAATCGCCTCTGGCAGCACCACTTCGGCGTCGGCCTGGTGAGAACAAGCAACAACTTCGGCAGGGTCGGCGACAGGCCCTCCCACCCGGCGCTGCTCGACTGGCTCGCGGGCGAGCTGATTCGAGCCGGGTGGCGGCTCAAGCCGATCCACCGCCTGATCATGACCAGCGCGGTATACATGCAGAACACCACCTGGGATCGCGAGCGTCATGACATCGATCCCGACAACCAACTGCTCTGGCGACGCCGGCCGCAACGCCTCCAGGCCGAGATCCTGCGCGACTCGATCATGAATACCGCCGGCACCCTCAACCGCCAGCTCTTCGGGCCGAGTGTGAAGCCGTGGGTGTCCAACGATGCGATCAAGACCGGCTCGACGAATAAATGGCCGACCAACGTGAAGGATGGGCCGGGTACCTGGCGCCGCAGCATCTACGTCTTCATGCGCCGCTCGATGCGCGTGCCATTCTTCGAGACCTTCGATGTTCCCGATGCCATGCAGAGCCGGGGGGTCCGCGAGGAGACCACCGTCGCGACCCAGGCGCTGCTCCTCCTGAACAACGAGTTTGTCCGTGCCCAGGCGAAACAATTCGCCGCGCGCCTGGAGCGACTGGAAGCAAAGGAGCATCGCTCTATCGTCGAGCACGCCTATTGGCTGGCGCTGTCCCGGGCCCCGACACAGAGAGAGCTGGACCTCAGCCTCGGGCTCCTCGGAAGCGAGGGCCAGAGTGTCACGAATTTCTGCCACATCCTCTTCGCTCTCAACGAGTTTATCTATGTCGACTGACTCTCAGAGCAACAACCCGCTTCCTACCCGCCGTGAGATGCTCGCGCGCGCCGGGGGCGGCTTCGGCTCGCTGGCTCTCGCGGGACTTCTGTGTGACCAGGGACTGCTGGCGAATTCCGCCTCGGACGCCCTCTCCCCCCTGGCCGCGAGAGCTGCCCATTTCGCTCCGAAGGCCAGGAGCGTGATCTTCCTCTTCATGTACGGCGGCCCCAGCCATCTCGACCTCTTCGACCACAAGCCGGCGCTGAAAAAATTCGCCGGCAAGAACGTCGGCGAGAAGGTCAACACCAAGGGTGCGCGCAGCGGCGGCGGCCTCTACCCATCTCCCTACAAATTTGAACGCCACGGAGAGAGCGGGCACTGGGTGTCGGATCGCTACCCTCACCTGTCACGCGTGATCGACCACACGGCGATGCTGCGCGGCGTCTACGGCCACTCGATCAGCCATGCGCCGGCTCTCTTCGAGGTCAACACCGGGATGATCCGAACCGGCTTTCCCAGCCTCGGCTCCTGGGTGACCTACGGACTCGGCAGCCACAACCAGGATCTTCCGGGCTTCGTGGTCATGTACGACTACCGTGGCGGCCCGATCGGCGGCGCGCCGAATTGGGGCTCCGGCTTCCTGCCTGGCGCCTTCCAGGGCACGCCGGTTCGCTCGCGCGGAATCCCGATCCTGAACCTCAAGCGGCCGGAAACGCTCGACCAGGCAAAACAACGCCAGCTGCTCGACTACGCGGCGAAGCTTAACCGCGAACACCAGGCTCGTCATCCCGCCGAGGCCGCTCTCGAGGCGCGCATCGAATCGTTCGAGCTCGCCTACCGTATGCAGAGCGCGGCGCCCGAAGCTCTCGATCTCACCGGCGAGAGCGTGGCGACCAGGAAACTCTACGGCATCGAACGCGGCAAGCCGGGCGAATACTTCGGCTCCCAATGCCTGATGGCGAGACGACTGGTCGAACGCGGGGTGCGCTTCGTACAGCTCTACTCAGGCGGTGGACATGGCGACAACAACTGGGACGCGCACGGCTCGATCACCGGCAATCACAATAAGCACTGCGCCGCGACAGACCAGCCGATGGCCGGCTTGATCGAAGATCTCGCCCAGCGTGGCCTCCTTGATGAGACACTGGTCGTCTGGGGCGGCGAGTTCGGGCGCACACCGCAGAAGCAGGGGAAAGGAGGCCGGGACCATCATCCCTTCGGCTTCACCATGTGGATGGCCGGCGGCGGCATCAAGGGCGGCACGAGCTACGGTGAGACCGACGAGGTCGGCTACCACGCCGCGATCGACCGCACGTCCATTCACGACGTCCACGCGACCATCCTCCACCTCATGGGCATGGACCACGAGCGCCTCACCTACCACTTCAGCGGCCGGGACTTCCAGCTGGCCGAAATCGCCGGCAAGGTGATCGACAAGGTGATTGCCTAGGCCCTCAGGCGCCGGTATCCGGCCTCGAGTCCTCGTCAAGACCGGCGATCGGTGTGATTCCCTCGAGGGCATCGAGTCGAACGAGGATCTCGGCGACAATCTCCGCCACCGTCGCCGCTATGCTGGTGCAGAACTTCTGCCGCGGCTCCCCCATGAAATCATCGAAGACCGCGGTCAGCTCGTTGCAGACGATGCTGCCGCAGCTGCCGCCCGGGCCGCGATCCACCCGCTCGTCCCAGAGGCGGCGGTAGTGCTCGGCGGCGAGACGAAGCTCCTCGGTAACCGGCCCCGCCGGGTCGGGATCTCCAAGGAGCTCCCCCAGCACCAGCTCTCCCGCCTTGATCGCGCCGCATTCTCCCTCGCCGGTGATACCACCCTTGCGAAGCGCCTGGTAGGGCGCCGATGGCAGGCTGAAAGTCTCCGCCAACGCGATGCCGCAGCTTCGGTGAGAAACCAGCCGGCCCTCGTAGAGGATATGCGCTTTTCGGCCCGCCTCGGCGACCAGCGCCTTCTCCGACGCATCGAGCTTGCGCTTAAACCTGGAATCTTCCGCCACGCCCTCACTCATACCTAAGTGTTTACTTGGCCCACAAACCGATTGCCAGATTAAAGAGCGCCCACCCGGTCACTGGCCGACGAAGATCTCAAATCGCCCCGGCTCCAGGGCGATTTCGTATTCGGCGCTCTCCACCCAGATGTCGCCATCGGAATTGAATGGCTGGCTGAAGGACAGGGAAACCTGGAGCGGTCCCTTTGACTGGTGGTAGAGCACGACATCTTCTTCCTCGAGATGTCGCCCCTTGGTGAGCTTCCTCAATAGCTTCAGATAGGAATGGCCGGTTGAGGCGCGAAAGATGCAGATGTCCATCAGGCCGTCATCCACGAGGGCGCGCGGACAGGGAACCAGGTTGCCGCCGGTGGTGGGCTCGTTATGAATGAACATCGCCAGCACATCGCCCTCGAAGTCATGTTCCTCTTCGCCGGGCGGAAAGGCCACCCTGGCGTTCAGCACAGGCTCTCCTCGACTCTCACGCTTCCTCTGGGCGCGGATCTCAAGCAGGGCCAGCAGCTGGTAGGAGAAAACGCCCAGCAGGCGAAACAACATCCTGTACAGCCGCCTCTGCCGCAAACGCTCGTAGTCAATCCCGACATTGCTGGGAAGCCCCAGGCTGCTGGACTGGATAATCAGACGTACGCGCTCCTCGGCTGGAACCCGGTAGGTCAGAATATCCAGCGACCGGCTGCGGGTGCCCGAGAACGCTATTTCGCAAAGATGTGAATTTTCTTTGGGAAGCCCGAAACCGGTAGCCAGGCAATTGGCCGTTCCGGCCGGAATCAGGCCAACCGGGCATTCGCCCCCCCTCGCATAAAGCCACTCCAGAGCGGAACTGATCGTTCCGTCCCCGCCCGCTACGACCAGGCGCTCCTCAGGCAGGGCGGTATCTTCGAGGTCCGTGACCTCGACGAATTCAACTCCATCCCCCCGGTTGCCGGCCTGAAGCCAGCGATCCATGATGGTGTAGTATTTCCCGCCCTTGTTCGACCGGGGGTTGTGAACGACCAGGATACGGCTCATCGCCGGCATTGTACATTTGTCCGCGTGAGAACCTCACCCTATAATCCGGAGACGATGAACAGCAACACCTCCTACCAGCTGGAAAAAATGAGCCGCGCCGAACTCGTCGGCCGCACGGTCGCACTGAGCGATGGACGCGAAGGCGAAATTGTCCACGTCGAGTACAACTCCCCCGAACGGGTCGCCCTGGTCAAGACCTACAAGGAGACCCCCAGCCCCCTGCCCCGCGCCGCGGTCGACCGCATGAGCCCGTCCCACCTGCCGTTCATCACCGAACTACTGGGTGAAGAAGATGAGTCAGGCAAAACTTTGGCTGAGGAGCCCTCCGGTTCGGAAGTGACGGGCAAAAAAGAAGCCCCGGAAGAAGAGCCGAAAGAACCCGGGCAATGAGTCGGCGCAGGAAAAAAAATCGTAAAAGGAGCGCCCGGCCAGCCCCCCCCGTGGAAACCATGGAATCAGCCGCGCCTGAAGCTGTCGCGGCCACCACAGAAAAAGAAACCGCCGAAACGAAATCTCTTCGCTCCCGGCTGGGAGCGTTTGCCGTCCTGCTTGGAGTCCACCTCGCCCTGCTCGGGTCTTTCTACGCCCTGGCGTACGCCTACCCCGCGAAGACGAGAATCATCGCTGCCAGGCAGACCTGGGAATGCCAGGCAGGCAAGTCGGTGACGATTACCGCGCGAATCCACTACGGGATGCCGTCGCTGTTGCGTGCGAAGCCGCCAGAGGTGAAAGTTCTGATCGGCCTGCAGGGACAGAAGCCCGTTGATGGGGAGACGACGGGGCCAGCATCCTACGTACGGGTCAACCTGCCAGTGCCCGTCAAGCCTGGGGACTAT
>JAKUSY010000018.1 GCA_022451445.1 Planctomycetota bacterium | reverse complement strand
GGCGAAAATCCCGAGAATCGAGGCGTGCCTCAGGATCTCCTTGGCGTTGTACCACGTCTTCTCGAGATAGGCGTTGGTCGGATCGAGAAGGATTGCGATCACGATCACCGCGAAGATGGCGATGACCAGCCCAAATTCGGTAGCGTACCTTCCAATCAAACGCGACAAATCGCCCTCATAGCCATCGAGGTATCTCACGTTTTGGCTATGATTGCCCTGGATTCCGCCACCAGAATTCGAAGTCATCAGGAGCCCTGCAGCCCCTTGCTCTTGAGCCACTCGGTGAATTTCGAGAGGGTCAGCTTGTTGGTATTGTCTCCGAACTGGACATCAGCCAGCGGTGATCCCTCGTCGGGAATGATGATCTTCAGCCCGGTATCGAAGAGATCCTTCTCCTCGGTACGATTCATGCGCTTCTCCATCGCCGCGAGCGCGGCCTTGTCATCCTTGATGAGCGCCCGGAGCATGCGCACTCCCTCGTAACCCATGGCATGGGGATTCTGAACCGCCATGGCATCGATCATGCCGTTCTTCATATGGTCAATCGCGACCGGCTCGGCATCGAAGGTGACGATGGTGAAATCCTTGCGCCGCTTGAGCTGCGTAACGATATCGACGATGGCCGGAGCGTTGTACGACCAGATTCCCACCAGGGTGTCGAGATCAGCATTGCGATCGATCGCATCGCGTACGTTCTTGCGGGCGTTGATCTGGTCACCGCCATCGCCAAGGTTTTCCTTCTGCGTGAACTTATCGCCGGCGCCGACGCCGAAACCGCCGATGCGTTCGATAGCGTTGGCGGCGCCCTTGAGGCCGACGAAGGTCGCATACTTTCCGCCACCGGGTTTCAGACCCCTGGCCGCCTTGCCGAGCTCTTCCCCGCCATAGACGTTGTCGGTGCCGAGATAGGCGACCCTCGAGTCACGGTCGTTCTTTCGATCGACATCCGAATCGATGGTGATCACCTTGACACCCTGCTTGGCGAGCTTGCGCAGCTCATCGGCAATGCTCGAGTTGCCCGAATTGGTGATCGAGATCCCTACCCCGGCGACATCCGACATGCCCTGGTAGGAGCGCAGCTTGTCGATCTGCCCCTTGTCGGAAAAATCGTTGGTGTCGACGACGACCCGCAGGCCATCCTTGGCGACATCGAGATCCTCCGCCGCTTCCTGGGCGCCGATCTTGGCGGCATCCCAGAAGGGAGAGGTCCCGTTGGTCACGATGATGATTCGCTTTTGGGATCCTGCGCCCTCGGACCCGGCGGGTTCGGTCGATCCAGTTGAATCTCCTCCTCCCTTACCGCAACCAGCGGCGAGAACGACAAGAACGAGCAGAAGAACCGACCAGGAGAAAAAACGGGATGCGCTGAACATGGTTGACTTTTCCTCTACTAAATTTAATTTCGACCTCGAAAGAATGAGAAGGCCAATTCTATGTGCAGGAGGGCTCTGGGGACAAGTGCCTTCCCCGAAGAGAGGGCGGCCGCGAGGCGGGATTACCGGAAGAGACCTTCCGGAGCAGGTCACCTCCAGGGGCCGACAACCTTCTTAATCGAGGCCGCTGCATGGAGTATGCTGTCGGATGAACAACAGCAAGGCCCAACAGGAAGAATGAACGAGTACTCCCGGCCATTTTCAACTTTTGCGGCTCTCATCATCTGGGTCGCAGGCAGCGGGCTATTCGCCCAGGAAAACGCCGCTGGGCCGCTCTACGCTCCGGGACTCCTGCAGTGTTTCTCGCCCGCGGATAAGGCGGGGGGCGCCGATTGCCGAATTGCGCGGCTGGTCGCTCTCTACAGCCCCGCCGGGAGCACCCCCTCACCCTTCCTCGATGCCGGCCCCCTCGAGGTCGAGTGGCGTGGTTTTCTCGACATCGACCTGGCCGATGATTTCACCTTCACCATCGAAGGCCGCGGCCGCTTCACCCTCACCCTCGCCGGAAAAAAAATCATCGACTCCGCCGGGGAGGACCTCTCGAAAGAAAAACCGGTAACCGTCGAGCTCGAAAACGGCAAGATCCCGCTGCGGGCGACCTACTCGGCCCCGGCGGCCGGCGCCGCGGAATTGCGCCTCTTCTGGTCATCGTTTGACTGGCAGAGAGAGCCCGTGCCGCCCATGGTCCTCTTCCACGATCCCGCCGACAAGGCGGCCCGCGAGAGCGCGGCCTTACGCCAGGGACGAGAGCTCTTCGCCCGCCTGCGCTGCGTAAGGTGTCATTCCGGCATCAAGAGCTCGGAAACCTCGATGCCCGAGCTCTCCATAGACGCCCCATCCCTTCTCGCCGCCGGAAAAAAATTCCACCCGGACTGGCTTGCCCGCTGGATCGAGAACCCCCGCGGCATCAGGAAGCAGGCGACGATGCCCCAGTTGCTGCACGGAGCCGAATCCCGGGAAAATGCCCGGGATATCGCCGCCTGGCTCTCCAGCCTGGGAAAACCCGGAAAGGTCAAACCCGCCGCATCCCCCGAGGTCATAAAAAAAGGTGGCGAGCTCTTCGCCGACCTCGGCTGCTTCAATTGCCATACGCTCCGGAAAGCCGCGGCTGCCGGGGACGAAGAGGCCGACCGAATCTCGCTGCGAAACATCGGTGACAAGTGGCTGCCTCGGGCGCTTGAAGAATTCCTGCTCGACCCCGACAGGGACTACAAATGGATCCGCATGGGCGACCTGGGACTGAAGGCCGCCGAGGCACGGGCACTGGTCGCCTTCCTCCTCTCCCGGCCGGGCGATCCGCTCAAGACGCAGATCCTCAAGCGTCCGCCGAACCCCGCTCGCGGCCGAGAGCTTGTCGAGAAGCTCCGCTGCGTCAATTGCCACCAGCTGACCGAAGAAAAAAAACAGACGGCCCTGCTGTATCCCGCTACAAACAACATCGCAGCACTGAAAAAAGGCGGCTTCAAGGGCGGGTGCCTCTCCTCCAGCCCACCCGAACGCCACGGGATCGCGAGCTTCGGCCTCGAAAAAGAGCAGCTCGTGAACCTTCGGAACTTCGCGGCCTCCCGCCTGGACTCGCTGGGGCGCTCGTCGCCCGCTGAATTCGCCGCCCGGCAGATGCGGCGACTGCGCTGCGGGGCCTGCCACGACCGCGACTCGAAGCCGGCGCTCTGGCCGACCCTCGAGGAGGAGGTCGCCCACCTCCTTGAGCAACGAACCGATCCCGAAACGGAGCCGGGCTCACCGCAGGCGAAGTTCAGCGTCGTCCAGGCGAGACCGCCCCTGACCTGGACCGGCGAGAAGCTGCGCGCGGAGTGGACGGCAAAACAGCTGGCCGGCACGCTCGACTACGAGCTGCGCCCCTGGCTGCGCTCCCGCATGCCGCGCTTTCCCGCCCGGGCGCAGGGCATCGCCGAAGGCCTCGCTCTACAGCATGGCTACCCGGCTCTGTCACGGCCCCTGCCGAAATCAGACAGCGAGATGACCCGCATCGGAAAACTGCTCTCACTTCGCGATGGCGGCTTCAGCTGCGTGAGCTGCGACGGCGTCGGAAAGAAGCCGCCCGAGGCCGTCTTCGAGGTTCCCGGCACCAACTTCATGTACGCCGGCGAGCGCCTGCGCCGGGAGCACTACCACCGCTGGATGCTCGATCCCAGCCGCGTGGTGAAGAACTCCCGTATGCCCCAATTCGCCGACGACGAGGCCCGCAGCCCCTTCACCAAGTATTACGGGGGTGATGCCCGCAGGCAGTTCGAGGCAATCTGGCAGTGGTTCCTGGAGGGCCGGGACATTACCCCGCCGGTGAAATAGACGTGCCGCCGGCAGGGTCCGCAAAGCCTCACTTGAAAAGGCTCCATCTATAACCGAAAATTCGCAGGCACTCTCACCGGGCCTCTCCAGCTCCGTTCGAAGCCCGAATCTAGATGGCAGGAGAAGAAATGTCGGCAACCAGTGACCAGGACCTGATCGAAAGCTGGCGAGATGAACCCGCCCCCCTGCTGCCGGTATTGCACGCCTTCCACGATCGGGATGGATATCTCAGCGAAGAATCCATGCGCTCGATCTCCCAGGGACTGAGAACCCCCATCGCCGAGCTGTTCACCACGGTCAGCTTCTACCACCACCTCGCCACCGAGGAAGGCGGAAAGGAAAAGCCCCGGGTCTGCAACGGCCCGGTCTGCTGCCTGCGCGATGCCGGAAAACTCCTGGAAGAGCTTGGCGAAGGAGCCACCGCGATGCCCTGCCCCGGACGCTGCGATGAGCCTGTCGCCGTACTCCGCGGCGACGAGGTCCTCCTCGGACTGAGCGCCACTGAGCTCAGCCCGATCCCATCTCCCCTGCCTGCGCCAAACCCCGGAGGCCTCGACGAATGCGTCTTCGGTTCTATCCGGGAGCCCGGGCGCTCCACCCTCGAGGGTTACAGGAAAACCGGCGGCTACGAAGCCCTCGAGAAGGCCGTCAATAAAATGACCCCGGCTGAACTTGTCGAGGAGATCAGCGACAGCGGCCTCGCCGGGCGCGGCGGAGCCGGATTCCCCACCGGCCGGAAATGGAAGGCCGTGGCGGAGGCGCCCGGGAACCCCAAGACCATCGTCTGCAACGCCGACGAGGGAGAGCCCGGCTGTTTCAAGGACCGGGCGATCATGGACCACGACCCCCACGCCGTCATCGAGGGCATGGCGCTCGCCGCCCGCGCCACGGGCGCGACCAGGGGCTTTATCTACCTGCGCTATGAATATCCCGGCACCTGCGCCATCCTCGAGCGAGCCCTCAACGAGGCGAAAGCGGCCGGCCTTCTCGGAGAGAACATACTCGGCGCCGATGGTTTCGACTTCAGGATCCACCTGCGCCGGGGAGCGGGCGCCTATATCTGCGGAGAGGAGGGCTCGCTGCTCAACAGTCTCGAGGGCAAGCACCCCTTCCCGCGCAACCGGCCGCCCTACCCCGTCACCCACGGGTTCGAAGACCTCCCCACTGTGGTCAACAACGTCGAGACCCTGGTCTCCGCGCCGCCCATCGTGCTGCGCGGGGCCGCCTGGTACCAGGCGCTCGGCGAGGGAGAGCTCGCCGGCACCAAGGTCATCAGCCTCTCGGGGGATATCGCCCGGGCGGGCAATAACGAGGTGCCGATGGGCCTGCCGCTGGGAACCCTCCTCCACGATTGGGCCGGGGGGCCCGCGCGGGAACACGAGCTCCAGGCCGTCACCATGGCCGGGCTCTCGGGCGGCTTCCTTGCAGGTGACGATCTCGACGTGACCCTCGACGAGCCCTCCATCAGGAGCCGCGGCTCCTTCCTGGGCGCGGGCGGAATCATCGTATTCGACCAGGGCCGCGACATGGTGGCCGCCGCCCGAAACGCGATGGAATTTTTCGCCGATGAATCCTGCGGCAAGTGCTTCCCCTGCCGGATCGGGACGAAGAGGCTCACCGAGCGCCTCGCAGGGAGCTCCGGCCCCGGCGAAATGGCCGGATGGGAAGCGGAGGTTCGCGACATCGGCAAGGTGATGAAGGCGACGAGCGCCTGCGGTCTCGGGATGGCCGCTCCGCTCATCACCGAGAGTCTGCTAAAATATTTCCCGGAGGAGATCGCACGGCGGCTTAAATAAGCCGCCCACGCCTCACCGGCACATCTACAGGTTTACGGCAATGATAGAAAAAGACGATTCAAGAACGATGATCCTCGACGGAGTGGAGGTCTCCTTCACGCCGGGAGAGACGATCTACGAGGTCGCCAGCCGCAGCCCGGGCGAGATCCCGACGCTCTGCTACGACAAGCGCCTCGACCCCTTCGGCGGCTGCCGCCTGTGCGTCGTCGAGGTCGAGGGAGTGCGCAACCCGGTCGCCTCCTGCACCACGCCTGCCAGCGAGGGAATGGAGGTACGGACCTCGACGGAAGCCATCGATGAGCACCGCAGGATCCTCCTCGAGCTCGTGGCCAGCGAGAATCGCCAGATCGACGTCGACCCCCTGCGCGGCTACGCCTCGCAGGAGCTCACGGAGCTCGTCGATCGCTACGAAGCCCGCACCGGTCGCTTTGAGGGTGCTCGCTCCGGCTCTTCCAGGACCGATGACGACAATCCCTTTATCCTGCGCGACTACGACCTCTGCATCTCCTGCTACCGCTGCGTTCGCGTTTGCGCCGAGGAGGAGGGAGACCACGCCATCAACGTGCTGAACCGCGGCTTCGAGACCCGTATCTCCACCGAGTTCGACGGGTCGCTGAAAGATTCCGACTGCACCTTCTGCGGCCAGTGCGTCCAGACCTGCCCCACCGGCGCCCTCGGCGACAGGAAGGCCATGCGCTACGAGGGAGAGCCCGGGAATATCGAAAAGACCCGGCCGATCTGCCCCTATTGCGGCGTCGGCTGTTCCATCGACGTGATGACCCGAGATGACAGGATCATCGGCGTGCAGCCCGCCATGGACGGTCCGGCCAACCTCGGCGCTCTCTGCATCAAGGGCCAGTTCGCCTACGACTTCGTGCAGCACCCCGACCGGCTGTCGACGCCGCTGATACGGGGAGAGGACGGAGAGCTTCACGAGGCGACCTGGGACGAGGCCCTCGACCGGGCCGCGGCGGGATTCAAGGAGGCTCTCGAAAAACACGGCGCCGAGAGCGTCTACGGCGTCGCCAGCGGGCGGGCGCCCAACGAGGCCGCCTATACCATGCAGAAATTCATCCGGGCGGGCTTCGGGACCAACCAGATAGACAATTGCAGCCGGGCTTGACACGCCCCGACGGTTGCCGGTCTGGCAGCCACGATTGGCCGGGGAGCGATGTCTAATCCCCTCGTCGACATGCAGAAGCCCGACGTGATCTTCTGCATCGGAACGAACATGACCGAATGCCACCCCGTGGCGGCGACCGGGATCAAGAAGGCCCTTGCGAAGGGAGCCAGGATGATCGTCGCCGACCCGCGGCGGATTCGGCTCGCCGAGCTGGCCGATCTCTACCTCCCGATACGAGTGGGCAGCGACGTGGCCCTGTTGCTGGGGATGGCGCATGTCATCTCCCGCGAGGGACTCGCCGATGAGGCCTTCATCGCCGAACGCACCACCGGCTCGGAAGAATTCCGCAAACACCTCGAACAGTTCACCCCCGAGTGGGCAGCGGAAATCACCGGAGTCAACGCCGCGGATATCGAGCAGGCGGCGCTCCTCTACGCCGGCGCTGAGAGAGGCGCGATCTACTACACGCTCGGGATCACCGAGCACATCTGCGGAGTCGACAACGTCAAGAGCCTCTGCAACCTCGCGCTGATGACCGGCCACATCGGGCGCGAGGGTACCGGCATCAACCCGCTGCGGGGACAGAACAACATCCAGGGCGCCGGCGACAGCGGCGCCATCCCGGCGAACTATCCCGGCTTCCAGCCTGTCGTCGACCCGGCGAACCAGGCGAAATTCAGGAAACTCTACGGCAGGGAGATCCCCGCCGAGGTCGGCATCACCAAGGTAACGGCGCTCGATCGCTGCGGTGAGCAGATCCGCGCCATGATCATCGATGGAGAAAACACCCTGGTCTCCGACCCGGACCGCAAACACTGCCAGCACGCCCTCGAGAGCCTCGACCACCTCGTGGTGATCGACCTCTTCCTGACCGAGACCGGCGAGCTGGCGGACGTGGTGTTCCCGGCAGCCGGCTTCGGCGAGACCGATGGAACCTGCGCCAATACCGAGCGCAGGGTGCAGCGCCTGCGGGCCGCGGTCACGCCGCACGGACAGGCAAAGCCGGACTGGTGGATCATCAGCCAGCTCGCGCGCCGGCTGGGCATCGACGGCTTCGAATACGAATCCGCCCGCGATGTCTTCAACGAACTCTGCGATCTCTCGCCGATCTACGCCGGCCTCGACTGGGACCTTGTCGAAAATGGAGAATACCAATGGCCCGTTCCCGAGAGGGGCCACCCCGGCACCCCCATCCTGCACGAGGGCGAGTTCGAGAACGGCCGCGGGATCTTCAGCGTGCTGAGCTACCGCGACCCCGCCGAAACGATCGACGATGAGTATCCCGTCTGGCTGACCACCGGCAGGCGGCTGGAGTCCTACCACACCCGGACCCAGTCCGGCCGGGCGCACGGAATCGACTACCTGCTGAGCGAAGAAACCCTCGAGGTCCACCCCGACGATGTGAGCGCCTGGGGGCTGGAGGACGCGGGCTGGTGCGAGCTCGCCAGCCGCAGGGGCGCCGTCCGGGTCAAGGTCCAGGCCACCGACCGCTCGCCGCGGGGAACGGTCTTCTGCAGCTTCAGCTTCAACGATGTGCCGGTGAACATACTCACCGGCTCGGGCTACGACCCGGTGACCCAGACCGCCGAGCTGAAGGTCTGCCCGGTGAGGATCAGCAAGGCCTAGGACCGCCGCGGGCTTTTCTGCTATGCTCTCGACATGCAGTCCTTCGATTCAGCGGAAATCCAGGCACGGCACCAGCGGCTCCAGGAGCTGATGAAGGCATCCGGCTCGAACCTCGACGCGATCATCGTCCTCAATACCGCTGATCTCTACTACCTCAGCGGCACCGTGCAGACCGCCCACCTGCTCGTCACCCCTGGCGAAGAGCCGAGACTGCTCGTGCGAAAAGTGCTCGAGCGCGCCCGTGGAGACTCGCCGCTGGAGCTCATCGAACCACTTGCGAGCATGAAGGACCTGCCGGAGCGGATCGCTGAGCTCTGCGGCCCGCCCCCGTGGCGAATCGGCATGGAGCTCGATGTGCTGCCGGCGGCGACGTACGCCTTCTACAGCGGACTCCTGGGCGAAGAAACCGAGATTCTCGACGCATCCCGACTCCTCATGGCAAACCGCGCGACGAAAAGCGAGCACGAGATCGGCGAGCTGAGACGAGCCGCCGAGGCGCAGCGCCTGCTCTTTGAGGCAGTGCCCGAGCTCCTCGGCCGGAAGGGAATCTCCACCTACGAGTTGCAGAACCAGCTCGACTGCCGGGCGCGAACGCTCGGCCACTGCGGAGTCATCCGGCTGCGCGGGATGAACATCGGCACCGGCATCGGCACCGTGACCAGCGGCCCGGACGGCGCCCTGCCCAACCATTCGCACTTCCCGATCGGCGGCAGGGGCCCGCATGTCTGCGTCTCCCAGGGCGGCTCCACGAGCCCCATCGGGGATGACATCCCTATCATCATCGACTACCTGATGAGCCTGAGCGGCTACCACAGCGACTGCACCCGCATGGCCGTGCGCGGAACCATGCCCGAAGAGGCCGCTGAAATCTACGAAAAGACCCGCGAGCTGCTGAGATTCTGCGAAGAAACCATTCGGGCGGGATCCATACCATCGAGCATCTATGAAGAGATGCTCTCCCTGGCGAACGACAAGGGCATCGGCGACAACTTCATGGGACCCGGAGAGCTGGCGGTAAAGTTCGTCGGCCACAGCGTCGGGCTCGAGGTCAATGAGCTCCCTGTGCTGGCGCCGCGCTTTGATGAGCCGCTGGAGGAGGGCTGCACCCTGGCCATCGAGCCGAAATACACCCACCCCAGCTGGGGAGTGATCGGCGTTGAGAACACCTACGCCGTTCGCGCCGACAGGCTGGAGAACCTCACGGAGCTCCCCGAGGACATCATCGCTGCCGCGGACTGACGGTGAACTCTCGGCTGAGCGTCTTCGAGTCCACCCGCTCCCTGACCTGCTCAAAGACATCCACCTCGAAGGGCTTGTCGATGCCGTTACCGGCCAGGTCTTCGAGGATGCTCCGGATCATCAGCCGGTACCTTCCCGGACTCCAACGCGTATCCGGGAGCAGGGACCAGCGGCGCTCTCCGGCTTCGACACGGACCTCCCCCTCCACCCTCTCCCCGGCCTCGTTCTCCACCCAGAGCAGCCTGTGGAGCAGGGCGTGGTCGAGGGGGGCCTCGAAGGTCAGCGACAGCGGCTCCCTGCTCCCCCCGGCGGGCGCGGCAAGCTTCCAGGCGGCCGGATCCGGTGAGCGGTGATCCGCCGCGGAAACCTTGAAGGACTTGCGAAACGGGGCGCCCAGGCGGGCGCCGGCGGCATCTTTCCATTCGTCGCTGATCTCGAGCGTATAGCGCTCTCCCACCTTGAACACCGGACCGACAACCTTATTGGGCAATACACCCTGCTTGATACGCCCGGGATCGATGAAGATGGTCAGCCGCCGGCCGGTGGGATCCCAGAGCTCCTCATCGAGCTCCAGGAAGGGATACCTGACCGTCTCACCCTTCGAATTCAGCAGACGGGTATTGTCATAGGCCCGTCCGACGCTCATCGGAGAGGAAAAGTGGATGTAGAACTTCAGCAGGTTCTCCGGCAGCACATCGGCGGAGGGATAGACCGCGATAACGCTCGTGCCGCGCACCAGGTCCTCCCTCGGGATTTCAAACCGCGCCTCCTTGACCCTGCCGGGGGAATAATAGAGCCGGGCGGAATAAGCCAGCCCGGGCTCGAGGGGGAAGCGGGGCCTGAAACGCAGCACCCCATCCTCGAAAACATAGGAGCCCGCGACGGCGGGCAGCTCCTCGCCGGCGGAGCGCTTGTCAAAGACGGTGTAGACCCTGAAGGTTTCTCCCCAGGAGGCCTTGTCGCCGGGATGGCCGGCATCGAGACCCGAGACCTCGAAATAACGGGCTCCATCCGGAGAGGAGACCAGGCCGATCCGCACGGAACCGGACTCGTCCCTCACCGGCTGGCCGCAGCCGCAGATGAGAGCCGGAAGCAGGCCGGCCAGGGCAAAACACGCCGAGGCGATTTTCACGGAAGCGGCAGGGTCTCCAGGTTGAAGGACCCTCCCTCGGTCTCCCGCATCACCAGGGCGTTATGGTCATCGGCCCTGTCGAGCTGGAGGATTCCCTTCCAGCCCTCGATGGTCTCATAGGGAACCCCCTTGCGGCCGCCACCCGAAACACGCTCGGTGATACCCGGGGATTTCTCCAGGTCGATGGTTGAGACCTTCATGATGCCGCGGCTGGAATTGGCGATCAGCATGTACTCCTTGCCGTCCTTGGTATAGACGATCATGTCGAGCGGCCGGTTGCGATTGCCCAGCTCGGCGACGGTCTTTCCCTTGAGCTTGGCGCCCGGTTTGATGTCGGACAGGGGTATCGTCACCAGCGGGGTGCACTGGTAGGCGGCGACAAGATAGGGCTGCCCGGCGACGTTCAGCGAGACAAAGGTCCGCACCGGAGAGCGGGTCTCGAAACGGCCGTGGGCTCCGTGGTAGATCTCCACGCTCGCAGGTTTGCCTGAGCCGGCGAAGGGAAAGGGGATCGACCGCAGGCTCGAGGAGAACTCCTCGTTGGACATCCCGGCCACCAGCACCCGGCCGTTGACGTAGCCGAGATCCGTGATCGCCTGTGTCCGGGCGCTCTCACGCCGGCGCCCCCTGCCGGTCGTGGCCTTGGCATCCGGCACCGACGACAGCGCGAAGCTGGCCGACTTCAGGCTGGAGAGGTCGAGCGACTCGAGGTGGTCGCCGCGAACCGTGACGATGACCGCCGGGGCAGCGACTCCGCTGCCGCGCGCCACAGAGAGGTAGGCGACTCCCGAGGCCGGGTTGACCGCAAGATCAGAGATGCGAATCTTGTCTGGTGATGTACCCAGGGCGGCCGCGATCTTGCGATCGACGCCCTCCAGGCTTACGACCTTTTTCTTCTTAGCGGCGGCGGTATCGCCCGTCGCCACGGCATGCACGGTCGCCGCCAGCGGATCGGCGACGAAGAGGATTCCTTCGGGACCGAAGGCGACCGGACCTGCCGATTTCAGCTCCAGCTTGACCGTCTTCATTCCGGCCGTGAGATCCGCGGCCGCGGCGGGATTCAAGCCGAGAAACAACATTGCGGACAACGCCATAGAGACCAGCAGCTTCACCTTCATCTGGATTTCCCTCCTCGAGATATTCATGAGACCGTATTTTCCGCTCTCGCGGATAAAAACGAACCGACATCGTGCGCCGAGTCCACTAGGACAGTCAATACCGAATTGGAAAGTCTTGACTGGCTCCCGGCCTCGGGTGAAACTGCCGAATCGGGTCGATTGAAACGGGGACCCTTTTGCCTCATCTGTACTTTTCAAAAAGGCGGAAAAAATGCACGACAAGAGCTGTCTTCACATCGTGATCTCGCTTGTTTCACTCCTGGCCATTGGCGCCTGTCCGTTGGTGAGAGCCGGCGACAACGCCTTTCTTCGCGGCGACTCGAACACTGATGGGCGGGTGGATCTCAGCGATGCGGTCTTCACCCTCGCCTACCTCTTCCAGGGCGGCCAAGGACCGCTCTGCGCGGACTCGCTGGACTCCAACGACAGCGGCGAGGTCGACATCTCCGATCCGAGCCATACCCTGCGTCATCTCTTCCTAGGAGGGTCGGCTCCTCCGGCCCCCTGGCAGGAATGCGGAACGGACCCGAGCGCCGACGGACTCGGCTGCGATTCCTTTCCCCCCTGCGCCGTGGCGCCACCCCCGAACCCCTCCGCGGCCATCGCTCTGCTCAGAACATCCGAAGACGGAGAGGTCGACGTCATGATCACCGGCGCGGTGGTGACCTACAAGAGGCCCGCCGTCGGCGACGCCCCGGCCGGTTTCTTCCTGCAGGCCGATGACCAGGGCCCGGCGATTGTCGTCGAGATCGACCCCTTCTCCCTCGACCCCGAACCCCGGGTCGGTGACGTCCTCAGCCTCCGGGCCACCGAGCTCGGCACCATCTACGACGCGCGCGCCATCCGCGCGATCGCCGATTACGAGGTGCTCGAAAACGGCCGGGACGTCTCCGCCATGGCACAGGAGGTCTCCGCCGCCGAAGACCTCATCAGCGCTCTCGATGCGTACGAGAGCGAATTGATCACCCTGAGCTTCACGCTTGCCGAGGAATTCGCCTTCGCAGGCGGCGGACACGTCTCGGCGGTGATCTCCACCAGCGCCATCAGCGGCGACGCGAACCTGCGCCTGAGAATCTCCGAGACCCTGCGGGACTCGCTGGCGACCGAGACCAACCTGGTGGTCGGCTGCGAGCTGACGCTGACGGGTCCCATGTGGCGCTTCCGCGACCAGGCCCAGCCGAGCGCCTACTCTCTCGATGACATCGCCGTGGACAGCTGCCCGGCTCCGCCGTCTCCGCAGGTCACCGGCGCCGTGGCTGGCAGCCGGACCGAGGTGACCATCTCCTTCGACATGGAGATCGACGCGGCGAGTATCGGCGATCCCGAGGCCGCCTTCACCTTCGCTCCCGCCCTGGGAATCTCGGAGGCCACGGTCGCGGGCGACAGCGTCGTCCTGGCTACCGAGGAGCAGGCGCCGGGAACCGACTATACCGTGACGGTGGCGGATTCCGTCACCAGCCTGCTCGGTTCGGGAGTCGACCCCGAGGCCAACTCGGCAAGCTTCACCTCCATGGGATCCGGCTTCTCCATCAGCTCGGTGGACTATGCCGTGATCGCCCACGGCGCGAGCCTGCAGATCACCGGCAACCAGCTCTCGAGCGCCTCCGAGGTGACGATCGGCGGCGAACCGCAGGGCTTCACCACCGACTCCGACAGCCAGCTCACGATCTCCTCGGTGCTCGACTCGACGCCCACCGGCTCCACGGAGCTCATCCTGTCCTCGGATTCCGGCGCCTCCGCGAGCTTCGACCTGACCGTCATCCACCTCGTGATCAACGAGGTCGACTGCGACCAGACCTCCACCGATACCGGCGAGTTCGTCGAGATCTCCGCCGGCATCGGCGGCGTCGATCTCTCGGGCTACGTCCTCGTCCTCTACAACGGCAACGGCAATAGGGTCTACGACAAGCGGCAGCTCACCGGCGTCACCAATGACGATGGAATGCTGCTGGTGGGTCCGGCCGGGTTCGCCCCGGAACCCCACGTCACCTGGGGCGGCGCCAGCAACCAGCTCCAGAACGGAGCCGATGGCGTCGGGCTCCACCAGGGAGACGTCGCGGACTTCCCCGGAGGCGCCGCCGCCGCCAGCAACGCGCTCATCGATGCCGTCGTCTACGGTACCAGCGACGGCCCCGCGACCGGCCTGCTCGACGGCCTCTTCGGAGCCGGAAACGCCCTGGCCAGCCAGCTCGATGAGAACGTCAACCGCAACAAGGACACCGAGTCCATCCAGCGCTGCGGAGCGGGACGCCTGGATTCGACGAATTGGAACGTGACCACCCCGACCCCCGCCGCGGCGAATACCTGTCCCTGAGGGAGTTGGCTCTCCTAAGCGCTGGAGCCACTCCCTGGCCCCCGGCCGGCAAAAGGATGCGCCTGCTCATGCTTGACCTCTCATCGCCCGGGCGTAAGATCCCTCTTTCGGCCGGAAAACAGCCTCGAACCGAACAGCAGGAATCTCAATGGCAGCGAAAAGCCGTCAGTTCCCTGACGAGATGGATGACAACGCGGACGACATCGGCATGAGCGATGCCGACCTCGAGGCGCTCATGAGCGGGGCGGACGCGCCTTCGCCGGGCAAGACCATCGCCATCGAGAAGCTCGAATCCGGTGATCGTATCGAGGGAAACGTCATCGACGTCCGCGCCGGCGAGGTGCTCGTCGAGCTCGATGGAAAACATCACGGCCTCATCGAGGAAGAGGAATTCGAGGAGGATGAAGAGCTCCCTCTCCCCGGCACCCGGATCAAGGCCAGCGTCATTCGCTACGATGCCGCCAAGGACATGGTCCTCCTGTCGGTCGGCAAGGCGCGTAAGGAGGTCTTCTGGGATGACCTGCGTCCCGGTTCGCTGCTCGAGGCCCGGGTCACCGGGACCAATAAGGGCGGCCTCGACCTCGACATCAAGGGAGTGCGCGCCTTCATGCCCATCTCACAGATCGACATCAAGAGGATCGAGGATGCGACGCCATTCGTAGGAAAGAAATTTCGCGTCGAGGTCACCCAGGTCGACAAGGCGGATCAGAACCTGGTGGTGAGCCGCAGGGCCGTGCTCGAGGAGCAGGCTCTCGAGCTGAAAGGCAACGCGCTGGCGAGGCTCTCGGAGGGAGAGGTTCTCAAGGGGACGGTCGTCAAGACCAACCATCACGGCGCCTTCGTCGACCTCGGCGGGGTCGAGGGTCTCATCCACCAGAGCAGGATCCACACCTGGCGCAAAGAGACCGGGCAGAACGAAGAGCTTGAGGTCGGAGACGAGGTCGAGGTCGAGGTGCAGCGGGTCGATACCGAGCGTGAGCGTATCAGTCTCGATCTGCGCCGCGGCGTGGCGGTAAACTGGAGCGCGTCGGCGGCCAGCTACGAGGTTGGCGAAGAATTTACCGGCTGGGTCTCGAGAACCAGCGCTGAGGGTGTCCACGTATCACTGGAGGAGGGGGTGGAGGGAATCATTCCGCGTGAGACCGTGCTCAACCTGAAAGATGTCCCGATCAAGGGAGACATCATCCGTACCCGGATCGCCGGCATCGATCCCGAGAAGAAACTGATCGAGCTGAGGCCGATCGAATAGAAATAGAACCCGGAGTCCCAATGAACGCAGAACGAAAGAAATCTCCCATCGGCGTCCTCTTCCTGACGGTCTTCGTCGACCTGGTCGGCTTCTCGATCATCTTCCCGCTCTTTCCCGACATGCTCGAGTACTACGCCGGGGCAGACAGCTTCTTCGGCGGACTGATAGCGAACCTAGCCGAGCTTTCCGGAGAAGAGGGAGACAAAAAATTCACCGCCACGGTCCTCTTCGGAGGCATCCTGGGGTCGCTCTACTCCATCCTGCAGTTCCTCTTCGCGCCCATGTGGGGACGGCTGTCGGACCGCATCGGGCGCCGACCGGTGCTGCTGATGACCATCGCCGGCCTCTGCGTGAGCTACCTGGTGTGGATCTTCAGCCATTCCTTCCTGCTCTTGATCATCTCGCGTGTGCTCGGCGGCGCCATGGGAGGCAATATCTCGGTCGCCACCGCCGCCATGGCGGACTCGACCGATGAAAAGAACCGCTCCAAGGGCATGGGCATGATCGGCATGGCCTTCGGGCTCGGCTTCATCCTCGGCCCGGCCATCGGTGCGCTACTCTCAAGTCCGAGTCTCAACATTCAAAGCTGGGGACTACCGGGACTCAACCCCTTCTCGACCGCGGCCGCCGGCGCCTTCCTGCTCTCGCTCTGGAACCTCTCCTGGGTGATGAGAAGCTTCAAGGAGAGCCTGCCGGCGGAGGAACGAGGCACGGCCCCTCGCGCCGGGCG
>JAKUSY010000179.1 GCA_022451445.1 Planctomycetota bacterium | reverse complement strand
ATGGTTCGAAGGAGGGCTATCTGGACGGTAACCGCCAGGGGGCCCCCGACCACCTTGTCTACCAGCTTCTGCAGGTCGCCCACCTCCGGCCGCGCGCGCAGGTCGATCCCCAGCGCGGCGAGCATCTCCCGGAAATCCGCTATCTTCTCATCCGTGGGCGCCGGGTGAACCCGGGCTATTATCGACAGGCCCTGGTCCTGGAGAAAACGGGCGACCGCCTCGTTCGCCGCCAGCATGAACTCTTCGATGAGCGAATGGGCCGGATCCCCCTCCTCCCTGTCGACGCTGTCCACCTGCCCGTTTTCGTCCACCCGGACCTTGAGCTGCGGCAGATCGAGAAACAGGGCGCCGCGGCGGGTGCGGACATCGAGGAGGGCATCCCGCAGGAAGGCCATGCGCTCGAGGATCGGTTCGTACTCATCACGGTCCGGAGGCAGGTCTCCGGCGGGAACCTCCTTGCCCTCGATCGAATCGAGAATCGCCAGGGCCTCGCCATAGGTAAACCGCCGGCGGCTGCGGATGACACTGCGGCAGACCTCGCTCTCCAGCAGCCGGCCCTCGGAGGAGAAAACCAGGAAGACCGTCTTCGCCAGGCGATCTTCGTCGGGACGCAGGCTGCAGAGATCATTCGCCAGGCGCTCCGGCAGCATCGGGATGACGCGGCCGGGAAGGTAGATCGACGTTCCGCGAAACTCCGCGCTCTGATCGATCAGGGAGCCCGGCTGGACATAATGGGAAACATCCGCGATATGAACACCAAGCCGAAGCTTCCCTCCGGGGAGGCTCTCGAGGGATACGGCATCATCGAAATCCCTCGCATCCTCTGGATCGATGGTGAAGGTAGGAACGTTTCTCAGGTCCGTTCGATCGGGCCATGACGCGCCATCCTCCACCGCGGGCAGCGCATCGGCCTCCTCTACGACGCCGGCCGGCTGCTCAACGGGCAGGTCGAACTCGACCCTGACAACCTCGAAATCAGCCTCCAGGCTGTCCTCGTTGGTAAGCACGAGGATGACCTCTCCCAGGGGGAACCTGCCGCGGGAACCCCTGGTGAGCCGCACCAGGACCCGCCCACCATCCTTCATCTTCTCGATTCCATCGGCGGGAATAAAGACATCAGAAGGCATGCGCGGGTCATCACAGGCGACCAGGCCGCCCTCTTTTCCCCTCCAGAAGGTGCCGCGCAGGGGCTTCCTGCCGCGCTCGACGACCTCGACGACCCTGCCCTCGCGAAGACGGTCGCCGCGCGCATCGGAGGTCACCCTCACCAGCACCAGGTCGCCCGGAAAGGCATCGGCCAGGTGGGATGCCCGCACGAAAACATCATCCTCCGCCCGATCGGCGGGCCGGAAGAAGCCCGAGCCACGCCGGTCGAGCTGCAGCCTGCCGACCCTCAGGGGAGTTCTCTCGGGAAGCTCCCACTTGCCCCCGGACTCCGTCGGAACCCTGATGAGGAGGCCCTCCGCCTGCAGGCTGAGCAGCTGATCGCGGAAGCCCTCGAAGTCCGCTTTTGCCACGGCGAGGCGCTTGGCGAGTCGGCGCGCACCTCCACCACCCCCATGACGGATCTCCTCACAGATTTGATCTCCGCCGGAAGGCTGCCGTCCATCCCCGGGCTGCGGCTCTGGACGGGCGCTTGCTGATTTCCCCCTGTTTCGCTTCAACCGCTATCCGATATTCTCGATGATGGATACCAGGGGCAGGAAGAGCGAAATGACGATGAAGCCGACGATCAGTCCCATTCCCACGATCAGGAGCGGCTCGAGGAGACTCGACATACCCTCCACGGCGACATCCACGTCCGCTTCGTAATTGTCGGCGATCTTCATGAGCATCTTGTCGAGCTCACCGGTTTCTTCTCCGACGTCAATCATGTTCACCAGGAGCTCGTCGAAAATTCCCGAGGCCCGCAGCGGGTCGGCGATCGTATCGCCCTCGCGAATACTGCTGTGCACATCTTCGATGGCATTGGCGATGATGACGTTGCCGACGGCATCCTTGACGATCCTCAAGGCCTCCAGAATCGGCACACCTGAGGCGATCAGGGTACCCAGCGTACGGCAGAACCTGGCCACGGAAGATTTCTTGATGATATTGCCGAAGACCGGCATCCGAAGCTTGAAGGCATCGAGCGCCTTCTCGCCTGGCTCGGTACGGGCGATGAGCTTCATGATCATTATCAGGACGATGGGAACCACCGGGATCAGGAGGCAGTTGGGCCAGGCCATTGCCTGGCTCGCGCTCAGCAGCATCTGGGTGGGCGCCGGCAACGCCTGGCCGATATCCTGGAACATCTTCTCAAAGGCCGGCACCACGAAAATCATAATCACCACGAGAATCGCGATGGCGACGGTGATAACCGCGATCGGGTAGACCAGCGCGCCCTTTACCTTCTTGCGCAGCTTCTGGGATTTCTCCATGAAACCGGCAAGCCGCCTGAGGATGACATCGAGCACTCCGCCGGCCTCGCCGGCCTTCACCATGCTGATGTAGAGCTTGTCGAAGCTCCTGGGGTACTTGGCCATGGCCTCCGAAAGCGTGCTCCCCTGCTCAACCTCGTCCGCGACCTCTTCGAGCTGCTCCTTGAACCTTCCGGGCTTCTGCTGGTCCTCGAGAATCCTGAGGCTCCGAACGATCGGCAAGCCTGCATCCTGAAGGGTCGAAAGCTGCGTGGTGAACGTGACGATGTCGTTGGAGGTCACCCCCCTCATGAGCAGTCCGCCGCCTTTTTTCTTGGCCGCTTTTTCTACGCCGGGGACCGCCCTCGGCTGGGACTCACCCTTCTGGGTGGCGATCCTGGTCGGACGCAGACCCTGCTCCTGGATCTTCTTGATGGCCTCGTCCTTGGAGTCGGCGGTGACTTCCGTCTTATGTTTTTGTCCGTCGTTTTTTACCGCTTCAATCGCTAAGACGGTCATAGACCCTCCTTGTAACCCACCATACCTACTTGGATTTCTTACTCATTTCTTACGGAATCTTATCCAGTCCTGGCCGCGGACTCAAACCGATCCGCGATCAAAAAGCCGGAGCCCGGAAGACTTTTACCGCTTCCCGGACCTGCAATGATAACCAAAAAACCGGAAAACACCAAAATTAGAAAACTGTCGCAATGAGACAATCTGAAGGTAAAAGCGAAACCGAACGAATGCCTCACAGCCGTTGGCGAGACCTCAGACCGTTGAAATGGTCTCCCTGACGACTTCCTCGATGGTGGTAATACCATCGTAAATATGCAGCAGTCCGCTATCCCTCAGGGTCCGCATCCCGTCCTCCCTCGCGGCAGAACGCAATTCAGCCGTCGAAGCGGAGTTCATGATCAGGTCCCTGAGCCGGTCATTGACGATCATCATCTCAAAGAGCGCGACACGGCCCTTGTAGCCGGTCCCGTTACAGGACTTGCAGCCCTTGCCGAAGTAAAATTCGCGGCCCTGGGTTTCGGTCGCGGTCAACTCCAGCTCGTAGAGCTCCTGATCAGTCGGATCATACGGCGTTTTACAATTCAGACAGATCCTCCTGGCGAGACGCTGGGCGATAACTCCCTCGAGTGTAGCGGCGATGAGGAATGGCTCCAGTCCGAGGTCCAGGATCCTGGTCACGGATGACGGCGCATCGTTGGTGTGCATAGTGCTGTAGACGATATGCCCGGTGAGCGATGACTCGACCGCGATCTGGGCGGTTTCGAGGTCACGAATCTCACCTACGAGAATCTTGTCGGGGTCCTGGCGCAGGATACTGCGCAGGCAATCGGCGAAGGTGAGTCCGATCTCCTCCTGGGCCTGTACCTGGACGCCACCCTCAAGGTCGTACTCGACGGGATCCTCCGTCGTGATGATCTTCACATCGACCGAGTTGGCCTCCATGAGGACCGAATAAAGCGTTGTCGTCTTTCCGGACCCTGTCGGACCCGTCACCAGGATAATACCGTTGGGCTTGGCGACCAGGTCGCGGAACGCGCCGAGCTCATCAGGCCTGAAGCCCAGCTTCTCCAGGTCGAGGGCCAGGTTGCTGCGGTCGAGAATACGCAGGACGACGCTCTCGCCGTACATCGTCGGCAGGGTGGACACACGCAGATCGATCGGGTTGCCGCCGACGTTGAGCTCGATGCGACCATCCTGCGGCAGCCGGGTCTCGGCGATATCAAGAGATGCCATGACCTTCACTCGTGAGATCACCGCGCGCGCGAGATGAATCGGCGGCGGCATCATCTCATAGAGAACTCCATCCACCCGGTAGCGCACCTTGAACTCATGCTCGAACGGCTCGAGGTGGATATCCGCCGCCCGATCGCGGATAGCCTGCAGCAGAACCATGTTCAGCAGCTTGACGACCGGCCCCGCGTTGGCATCGGCCTCGAGTTGGGCCAGATCCGTCGCACCGTCACTCTCCAGAGCCGCGGTACCGACGCCGGCGAGAAGTTCGTCCATATTGCTGCGGCCGTCCTGGTAGTAGGTCTCGATGGCCTTCTTGACCTGCTCCTCATTCGCCACCTTCGCCTTGAAGTTGGACACCTCGGGAAGACTGAATCGAAGGTCATCCAGAACGCTCAGGTTGTCGGGCCTGCTGACCGCGACGACCAGGGTGCTGCCATCGAATTCGAGCGGCATCACCTGGAAGGTCTCGGCCGTGGTGTGATCGATAAGGTCGATTACCTCGGGAGGAATCTCGACCTTCTCCAGGTCGACAAACTCCATGCCCTTCTGCTCCGCCAAGGCGCGGCTGAGGTCGACCTCGGTGACCAGGCCATTACCCACCAGGATCTGCCCGATCGCCTCTCCGGTCTCTTTCTGCTTGGCGAGAGCCTGCTGGATGTCGTACTCGGTCACCAGACCCATCTCCTTGAAGATCTGTCCAAGCGGCTTGTGGGTCAATTTTTCTCTCCGAATTGTCTGGTTAGGGCCATCAAGGCGGGCCCGGAGCCCGCCGGACCTCTGTTAAGCGTCACGATGAGTGATTCTCAGGACTTCAGGTATGGTCGTTACTCCCGCGAGCACCTTCCTGATGGCATCCTCCTGGAGGGTCACCATTCCTTCGCTCCTGGCCTTTGCCCTCAGCTCGAGAGTCGGCTTGCACTGGAAGGCCATCTCCCTGATGTCGTTCGACATTTCCATCAGCTCGTAAACTCCCTGGCGTCCCTTGTAGCCTGAATTGCTGCAGGCCGGACAGCCGACGGCCTCGTAGACCGTCGCCTCGGCCAGGCGCTGCTGGGTCAGGCCGACGGCTCGCAGCTCCGTCTCAGACACCTCCGCCTCCCGGCGACACTCAAGGCAGATACGCCGAATGAGACGCTGCGCCATAATGGCCATGACCGCGGATGCGACAAGAAACGGCTTCACACCCATATCTACCAGGCGAGTCAGCGCCGAGGGAGCATCATTGGTATGCAGAGTGCTGAACACGAGGTGACCGGTCAGGGCCGCCTGGATAGCGATATCCGCCGTCTCATGGTCCCGAATCTCACCCACCAGGATGATATTGGGAGCCTGTCGCATCATGGCGCGCAGAATGCGCTGGAACGTCAGGCCGATCTCATGGCGGACCTCCGACTGGTTTATACCCGTCAGGTTGTACTCGATCGGGTTCTCGGCGGTGATGATCTTCACATCCGGCTGGTTGAGATTTTTCAGCGCCGCGTAGAGCGTTGTCGTCTTTCCCGATCCCGTCGGACCCGTCACCAGGAAGATACCGTTGGGACGCTTGATGATCTTGTTGAAGCGGTCGTATTCCGATTCGTGGAAGCCGAGCTCCTCGAGATCGACGAGGCCCTTCTCCTTGTCGAGGATACGCATGACGATGCTCTCCCCGTGCCTGGCCGGAAGAGAGCTGACACGCAGGTCGATATCCCGGCCGTGCAGCTTGATCTTGATAAGGCCATCCTGCGTCCTTCGCTTCTCTGCCATATCCATCCTGGACATGATCTTGATACGCGAAAGGATCGGCCCCTGCAGCCGCTTGGGCGGATTCTCTTTCTCTACACACACGCCATCTATCCTGTAGCGAATCCTCACCCGCTTCTCAAATGGCTCGATATGAATATCGCTGGCACGCTCCTTGAGAGCGTTCGAGATAAGCTGGGTGACGTATTTGATGACCGGGGCGTCATCGGCATCGCCGTCTTCTCCAGAGTACTCTCCGCTACCGACCTGAACGCCGTCCTCACCCTCGCCGAGGACATCGCCGAGGTCCCCGGTGAGCCGGTAGTAATGATCAAGCGACGCCTCGATATCCTTGGGAGTCGGGATGGCCGCCTCGACCAGCTGGTTCAGCAGGAAGCGCAGGTTGTCGAGAACCATGAGATCCATGGAATCCATCGCCACGATCAGGCTACCGTTTTTTCGCGCGACCGGAACGATATTGTTCTCAATCGCGACCTCCTTCGGCACCAGGGCGATGATCTCTTTCTTGATCTCCGCAGTGGCGAGATTGGCGTAGGGCAGGCCCCAATGCATGGCCAACGCCCTGCTGACATCCTCCTGCCCGCAGGCTTCGGTTTTCACCAGGGCCTCGCCAAGCCGGCC
>JAKUSY010000178.1 GCA_022451445.1 Planctomycetota bacterium | reverse complement strand
GCGCCCTGCGGCTGATGCTCCCGCGGTATCACAACGACGGTGACGTTGCCGAAGGAAAAGGGTTCCTGGAATCTGGCGGAGGCGGAGGCGGCTTCAGCAGCGGCGGATTCTCCGGAGGGGGCGGCGCTTCCGGGAGCTGGTAAGGCGGGCCGGTTGTTTTACCTGCGGGTGAAGAAGCGTACAATATTATCGTATTGTTGAGTGCCGGGGTTCGTCCGCCGGTTGTTCTCACGGTCGCGCAGAGTGAGGGCAAGCCCTGAGACCTGGTGAACGAGAGGATTGGCGGTAAGTCGATGAAATCGGCGCTGTATGTCCCGGTTGTCCTGCTGGTTTTATTGAGTACCCGGCTGTCCGTGGGACAGGACGAGGGAGCTCCTCCCCCGGCCGATTCCAGGTCCTCCGTGGAGTGGGAGAAAGAAAAACCCCTGGAGGGGGAGGATGGAGGAGATCCATCCCTCTTGCGGGATATAGATTTTGAAGGGTCTACCATCTTCCGGGGGCTGAACCCGGACTACCTCGAGAAGCTGCCATTCTGGAGCGCGCTGAAGATCGCCTCGGAGCTGTTGTGGTATCTGAACTTCGTTCTTTTTTTCGCCGCGTTCGTTGTCGATCATTATTTCAAGGGACGTTTCAGCTGGTGCTGCAAGGTGGGCGCCGGGCTGGCTCTTTCCACGGCGTTGATCCTTACGGGGACGCCTTTCTCCGTCGCCCTGGCGATGGGCGGAGTGCCCGTGTTCTACAGCCTGGTCTCCCCCTGGTGGTATTACTGGGTAGCCGGCACCGCGCTCTGGTTGCTTGTGGCGGTCTACGTGGTCAACAAGCAATCCCCGGGGTGGACCTTTTTTATGGTCGGCGCCGTGCTCATTCTCTGTCTCTCGGGATTTATTAAGATCGGGAGGTATTTTGTCGCCGGCGTAGCGGTCTCCTGGGCCAATAACGAGGAGGCTCCCTCTTACGAGGACTTCCAGTCAGGTATCGGGCTAAGCTCCCTGTCGAAGCTGTGGGGGGGGGATCAGGGAGCCGATGGCGAAGAGGATTCCGAGGGAAAAACCGCCAGCGGTAGCTGGTGGCCGCCACGGCCCTCTGAGGTCAAGGGGAAAGCTAAGAAGGGGAAAGCCAAGGGGGAGGCTAAGAAGGGGAAAGCCAAAGGGAAAGCCAAGAGGAAGACCAAGGGGAAGGCCAAAGGGTAGGTGTTTCTCTCCGGCGGTGGGAAGCGTACAATGCCGGGGCAGATTTCTTCCGGGAGGTCCGGCGGCTGGAATAACACAACCAGGCCTTGTATTGAACGGTCCTGGATCACATGGGCAAGAGCATGGGAGCTAAGCAATGACCCCCAGGAAAAAAGCTGTAACGAGAAGGCGGTTTATGAAGGGCGCGACGGCAACCGCGGTGACCTTCGCCATCGCCTCACCTGATATTCTCGGAGGACCGGGCCGCACGGCTCCCAACGACAAGCTGGGCGTCGCCTTCATCGGCTGCGGTGGCCGCGGTGGAGCCCAGGTTGGCGGGCTCTCGGGCGGCAACAACGTCGTCGGCCTCTGCGATGTGGATGGACGGCGCGCGGCGGTCGCCTTCAAGCGTATCGGTGCTGCCCCGAAGTTCACGGACTTCCGCCGGATGCTCGACAAGGTGGGCAAGGAGGCCGACGTGGTCGCGGTCTCTACCCCGGATCACACCCACGCGGTCGCCTGCATGGCGGCGCTCAAGCTCGGCAAGCACGTCTACTGCGAGAAGCCGCTGGCCCACTCGGTACGCGAGGTCCGCGCCCTCATGGCGGAGGCCAGGAAGCAGGGTGTCGTCACCCAGCTCGGCAACCAGGGTCACTCATCCGGCGATATTCGAAAATGCGTCGAGTGGATCCGCGATGGCGCCATCGGCAAGGTCCACACGGTGCATGCGGCCTGCAGCGCGGTGCACACCAGGGTCAAGGAGTTGTCGAAGCGCTCGGAGAAACAGGAGATCCCGAAGGAGCTGGACTGGGATCTCTGGCAGGGTCCGGTCGCCGAGAGAAGCTACCACGGCATGTACCTCCCCGGCAGCTGGCGGGCCTGGCGGCCCTACGGCAACGGCACCATCGGAGATTGGGTCTGCCATGTCGTCGACCCCTCCTTCTGGGCGCTGGATCTCGGCGCCCCCTCCAGCGTCGAGGTGCTTGATATGCTCGACTTCGATCCGAAGAAACATATCGACACCTTCGCCAGGGGAAGCAGGATCCGGTTCGAATTTCCAGCCAGGGGCGATCGCGCTCCCGTGACGCTCTACTGGTACAGCGGCGACATGAGGATTCCACGCCCGAAGGAGCTCGAGCAGGGAAAGAATCCGCCGAATACGGGCGCCGTGATCCTCGGCGACAAGGGCGCTATCACGCACGGCTCGCACGGCGCGGGTGGGGTGCGTCTCATTCCCGACGCGGCGATGAAAGCCTACAAGCAGCCGAAGCAATCGATTCCGCGAACCCGCGGCCATCACAACGACTTTCTCGATGCGATCCGCAAGGGTACAAAGGCCGGCTCGGATTTCGCCGAGTACGGCGGCCCGCTGACCGAGCTCGCCATGCTGGGGATCATCGCGACGAACTTTCCCGGTCGAAAGCTCGCCTGGGACGGAGCGAATACCCGCTTCACCGATTGCGATGAGGCCAACGCCTTCATCAATCCTCCCTACCGCAAGGGCTGGAGCCTGTAAGGATTTAAGGAACCGCCGCAGCTAAGGAGAACGGAACATGTCCGATACAGATGGCAAGAGTGAGGTGAAGGATTATCTTGATCATGACCATTACTGGATTCGCCGGAAGGCACTGAAATTATTCGGAGGGTCCTTCCATGTCTACGATTCAAAGGACAACCTGGTGCTCTTCAGCTCCCAGAAAGCCTTCAAGCTCAAGGAGGACATCCGTGTCTTCTCCGATGAGTCCATGAACGAGGAACGCCTGACCATAAAGGCCAGGAGCATAATCGATTTCGGGGCGGCCTATGACGTGGTCGACGGCGCAAGCGGTGAGAAGCTCGGCGCCTTTCGCCGCAAGGGTTTCAAGTCGATTTTGAAGGACACCTGGGAGATGCTCGACAACAACGACAATCCCATCGCCAAGCTGGCGGAGGACAGCGGGTGCCTCGCCCTGGTTCGCAGGATGGGCGGCATCGGCGGCCTTATCCCGCAGAGCTTCTACCTGGAGATCGACGGGAAGCGGGCAGCGTCTTATCGCCAGCGCTTCAATCCATTCATTTCCAAGATGGATGTCAACCTCGAGAAAGGCGCGCGCGATATCCTTGACCCGCGCATGGCGTTGGCCGCGGGGATCCTGCTGGTGGCTATTGAAGGCCGCCAGGGCTAGGTGCCTGAAATTTCGTTTTCCAGTAGTGGATGACAGATGTGATGAACAGAGCGATCGCTGCTTTTTTCCTGTTGGTTGTTTTCTTCGCCGCCCGGCCGGCCTATTCCCAGAAGACCAGTGAGAACGATTCGCGCCTGAAGAAGGCTCTCAAGGACCACCCGGAAGCCGATCTCAACGGTGACGGCGTCCTGACGCGGGAAGAGGCCGTGTCCTTTATCAGGAGCCTGCGCGACAAGTCCGGCTCCGACAACAGCGACAAGGCGATCGAGGTTCCAGAAGATGAGTTTGCGCGCGAGGACCTCGAAGACTTCGAGCCGGAGAGCCCCGGGGATGGAGGGGTGAAGATGCTCTTCATCGGCCACTCGCTGGTGGCTCCGGTAGAGAGCCATCTCCGCAAGCGGGTCGCCTCGAAGGCGGGTCTGAAGGGGTACGAATCCAGGATGCAGTACAGCGGCGGCAAGACAGGGGCGCCGCTTCGCCACTGGAACTACACCGGCAGGAAGCAGACGACCCGGCCCGCCCTGATGACCGGCAAATGGGACTGCCTGGCGATGGGCATGTCCTACTACTGGGCCGAGGTTGAGGACATCTCGCGCTGGATCGATTTTTCCCTGAAGTACAACCCCGGCATGAAGTTCTACCTGCAGGATGGATGGCCGGCCGCCGACGGGGGGTTTGCCAACTACGGCCGCGGTGATTCACGTGAGTCCAGGGCTCTTCGGGAAGCCGCGGGGGAGAGCTGGAAGGATGTGGAGAAGGACGAGCACGACAGGAATGTCCTGCGGTTCAAGGCCTTTGAGAAGTTGATCGCGGGTCTCGACAGGAACATGGATACGAAGCTGAGCGCTCTGAAGAAAAAGTACCCCGGCAAGGTGTTCAGCATCCGGAGCTCGCACGCCATGCTGGAGCTCCGGCGCCTGCTCGAGGAGAAGAAGCTGCCGGTGATTGACAGGGTTCTCGCTTCCGGAAAAAAAGACCGGGGCCAGGCTCTCTATGCCGATCTGCTGCACTCCGGATCGGCCGTTATCCTGCTGGAGTGCTATCTCTACCTCGCGGCGGTCCACAAGCTCGACCCGCGCAAGCTGCCCGCCCTGGGCGAGGGTGCGGAGGTGAAGCTGGACAAGGTCCTGCGCGAGCTGGCCTGGAAGATAACCGTCAAGAACCCCTGGTCCGGGGTGAAGGCCTCCGACGTGAAGTGAGCCGCTGCTGGAGTGGAAAGTGAGAACCCTGATGACCACCGAGGTGAAACCCGTGAAGGCCACTGTATTCCGCGCTCTCTGGAGTCTCCTCCTGCTGGTCGCTCTGCCGGCTGTCTGCCCGGGAGGCGGACATGCCTCGGCGCCCGCCCGCCGAATTTCGTGGTGATCTTCTGTGACGATATGGGCTACGCCGATATCGGTCCCTTCGGCGCGAAGCGCTACAAGACCCCGAACCTCGACCGCATGGCGAGCGAGGGGATGGTCTTCACCAGCTTCTGCGTCGCCCGCTCGGTCTGCTCACCGTCGAGGGCCGCCCTGATGACGGGCTGCTACCCGGTGAGGGTGGGGGTGCCGGGGAACTTCGGGCCGTCCTCGAAGACCGGGCTCCATCCGGAGGAGATGACGATCGCCGAGGTGGTCAAGCAGAAGAAATACGCCGCGGGGATGTACGGCAAGTGGCATCTCGGGCACCGGCCGAAGTTCCAGCCCACCAGCCAGGGCTTCGATGACTGGTTCGGCCTTCCCTACTCCAACGACATGTGGCCCTATCATCCTGAGACCGGAACGCGCTTCCGGTTCCCTGACCTGCCGCTGATCGAAAACGGCAAGGTGCTCAACCCCAAGGTCCTGCCGAAGGACCAGGTGCACCTGACCACCTGGTACAACGATCGCGCGGTGAAGTTCATCGAGAAGAACAGGGACCGCCCGTTCCTGCTCTACCTGCCGCACGCGATGCCCCACGTTCCGCTCTTCGTCCGGAAGGAGAGCGAGGGCAGGAGCGGCGCCGGGCTCTACGGCGACGTGATCGGCGAGATCGACACGGGGGTCGGGCGGATCCTCGATACTCTCCGGCGCCTGGAGCTCGACAGGAACACCCTGGTGATCTTCACCTCCGACAATGGCCCCTGGCTGCTCTATGGGGACCACGCCGGCTCGGCCGGTCCTCTGCGCGAGGGCAAGGCGACGCCCTTCGAGGGTGGCTTCCGGGTGCCGTGCGTCATGTGGTGGCCGGGCAGGATCCCGGCGGGCTCGAGGTGCGCCGAGCTGGCCTCGACGATCGATATCCTGCCCACCGTGGCCCACCTGGGAGGGATGCCGCTGCCGAAGAGGAAGATCGATGGAAAGAACATCTGGCCGCTGATGTCCGGTGAGCCCGGGGCGAAGACTCCCCACGAGGCCTTCTTCTATTATTCGGGCTCGAAGCTCTCGGGTGTGCGAAGCGGCAGGTGGAAGCTGCTCTTTCCGCAGGGCTTTGTTCAGCAGAAGCCTCCCGGCAAGGGCGGGCAGCCCGGGACCAGGGCCCGCGGAGAAATCCCCCTGAGCCTCTTCGACCTCGAGAAGGATGTCGGTGAGAAGGACAACGTCGCCGCCGCGAACCCGGAGATCGTCAAGCGCCTCGAGAGACTGGCCGAGGCGATGCGGAAGAAGCTCGGCGACACGGGGCGAGGCGGCAGCGAGATCCGGCCCGTCGGCCGCTGATGGCGACGGATAATCCATGCATTCGATGAAATCGAGATTGATTCCACTCCTGTTCGTCCTGCACCTGCCGGGTCCCTTGCTGCCGGCGGTCCGGGCGCAGGGTATCTTTGATTATGAGCGAGCGCCGATCAACTACCACAAGCAGCCTGTGGCCAATGCGATCACCCGGCTCCAGGAGAAGATCGATGCCGGGTCCGTCAAGCTGGAGTTCAGGGGCCCCCGGGGCTATCTCGATTCGTTCCTCAAGCACCTCGACATCCCCGTATCGACCCAGGCCCTCGTCTTCTCGAAATCGAGCGCGCAGTTGCGGCTTATCTCGCCGTCATATCCTCGCGCCCTCTACTTCAAGGAGAACCTGTACGTCGGCTGGGTCCAGGGCGGCGGGGGGCGCGCGAGTATCGCCGCCGATCCCACGCTCGGTTCCGTCTTCTACACGCTCAAGCAGCGCGAGGTGAAACGGCCCCGGCTCGTGAGAGACAAGGGGCAGTGCCTTCAATGCCATGGCGCCTCCCGAACCAAGGATGTTCCCGGCCCGATGGTCCGGAGCCTGTATACAGGCTCCGATGGGCAGCCGCTCTTCAACTTCGGTTTTTTCGTCTC